>NZ_CAPDXS010000017.1:46016-48616 GCF_948601915.1 uncultured Acetatifactor sp.
AAGCCTTGATCTGGCTCTGGGGCTTGGCGGGGTGCCGAGAGGACGCGTGGTGGAGGTCTTCGGACCGGAATCCAGCGGTAAGACCACGGTGACCCTGCATATGATCGCCGAGGTACAGAAGATGGGCGGCATCGCGGGCTTCATCGACGCGGAGCACGCGCTGGATCCCGTATATGCCAAGAATATCGGCGTGGACATCGACAACCTCTATATCTCCCAGCCCGATAACGGGGAACAGGCGCTGGAGATCGCGGAGACCATGGTGCGCTCCGGGGCCATCGACATCGTGGTGGTGGACTCCGTGGCGGCGCTGGTGCCCAAGTCCGAGATAGACGGCGACATGGGCGAGAGCCATGTGGGCCTGCAGGCCAGGCTCATGTCCCAGGCGCTGCGCAAGCTTACCTCCGTCATCAGCAAGTCCAACTGCTCGGTGATATTCATCAACCAGCTGAGGGAGAAGATAGGCGTCATGTTCGGCAACCCGGAGACCACCACCGGCGGCCGTGCCCTGAAGTTCTACGCCTCCGTCCGCCTGGACGTGCGGCGCGTGGAGGCCCTGAAGCAGGGCGGCGAGGTGATAGGCAACCACACCCGGGTCAAGGTGGTGAAGAACAAGGTAGCCCCTCCCTTCAAGGAAGCGGAGTTCGACATCATGTTCGGCAAGGGCATCTCCAAGGAGGGGGACATCCTGGATCTGGCGGCGAACCTGAATATCGTGGTGAAGTCAGGGGCCTGGTACGCTTACGACGGGAATAAGATAGGCCAGGGCCGGGAGAACGCGAAGCAGTATCTGCGGGACAATCCGGAAGTCTGCAAGGCCATCGAGGACAAGGTGAGGGCCCACTACGGCTTCGGCGGCGGTGAGGCTGCGGAGGCGGATGCCGCCGGGAAAGAAGCGGCGGGCAAGGACGGGGCGAAGACAGAGGCTAAGGCCACAGGGCGGACCGGGAGCCGCGGCCGCGGAGCCGCCAAGGCTGAGGCGAAGGCCGCGGATGGGGAGATGGAAAAGGGGCCTTCCATGGAAAAGGGCCCTTCCATGGAAAAAGAGTCTGCCACAGAAAAGGAGCCCTCCGCGGAGGAAGGAGGATCCGAGGCCCGATAGAGCGGCCGGGATTCGGGAGCGGATATGAGGGTGACGGAAATCACGGAGGTCTCCAAGTCCCGGATGAGGATATCCACGGACGAGGGACTCACATTCGTATTGTACCGAGGCGAGCTGCACAGGTTCCGGATCCGCCAGGGGGAGGAGATAGAGGAGGAGGCGCTGCGCGCCGTTATGGAGGAAATCCTGCCAAAGCGGGCGAAGCTGCGGGCCATGAACCTCCTGAAGAACCGGGACTATACGGTAAGGCAGCTGGGGGATAAGCTGAGAGAAGGAGGCTATCCGGAGGAAATCATAGGGGAGGCCCTGGACTATGTGCAGGGCTTCCGCTATACGGACGATCTGCGCTATGCCGAGAATTTCATCCGCTGCCATATACAGGACAGGAGCCGCAGACGGATCGAGAGCGATTTGCTGGGCAGGGGGATCGACAGGGACACGCTGGAGAGCGCCTGGGCCGGTTTCGAGGCAGAGGGTGGATGCCAGGACGAGCAGGCCATGATACAGGCCCTTCTGGCGAAGAAGGGCTTCGACCGGGGGACGGCCCAGCCTAAGGAGCGGCAGAGGATGTACGGATACCTGATGCGGAAGGGTTTTGACTGCGAGCAGGTGAGGAAGGCCCTGTTGTCGGAGGACTGGTAAGAGGAAGGCGGATCTGCGCGGATTCCGGGCGCGGAGCCGCCTTTTTCGGGCCTTCCGGGCAGGACGGGGGGCCAGGGCATAGAGCCGCAGGGGCCGGAAAGGCTGTAGGTTTGTGCAAATGCTACAAGAATGCTTCCGGATTATAAGAGGATGTTTTATAAAATACGTAGACTTATGCTTGACATTAGAGCGATTTGCGGTTAGAATTGAATTTGTTGTGAATTGCTTGTTAGAATGTTGTACATACATTCTAAAGCTACGGGGCCGAGAAGCGGCCGCGCAGTGAAATGTACAATGAAAACGGAATAGGAGGTGCTCCTGTAATGCTTGAGATTATAATCACTATCGTTGTCTCTGCAGCAGTGACCGCAGTGGTGACAGCGCTCGTAGTCTCCAATTACCACAAGAAGACCACGGAAGCCACCATCGGCAATGCGCAGGACAAGGCGAGGGAGATTATCGATGAAGCTCTCAAGGATGCGGAATCCAAGAAGCGCGAGGCGCTGCTTGAGGTGAAGGAAGAGTCCATTCGGACCAAGAACGAACTGGACAAGGAAATCAAGGAACGCCGGGCGGAGGTACAGCGCTCGGAGCGGAGGATCCAGCAGAAGGAAGAGAACATCGACAAGAAGACCGAATCCCTGGAGCGGCGAGAGACAAGCCTGGCCGCAAAGGAAGAGAACCTGAACAAAATCAAGGTCGAGGTCTCCAAACTGAACGAGCAGCGAGTGCAGGAACTGGAACGAATTTCCGGATTGACCTCTGAACAGGCAAAAGACTACTTATTGAAAATTGTTGAAGATGAAGTGAAGCATGAATCGGCCGTGATAATCAAGGAAATGGAGAGTCGGGCCAA
>NZ_CAPDXS010000018.1:0-48368 GCF_948601915.1 uncultured Acetatifactor sp.
AATGTCGGACATCTACAAAAAAGAGAAAAGTGCCAATTAGGACTTGACACATACGAGATCCGTTTCCCTCATTGACTTTTCCAGGCAGGTATGATACCGTAAATATCATATACGCTTTACTGCTTTAAACCGAGAACGTGCAGAAAGCCACTTCAACAGACAATGGGCAGGCCCAGGCTTTCCCTTGTCCCGAACAGGAGGAGAAAAGATATGCCAGTCATGGAATTCCTGGAAAGGAACGCGAGAGAATACCCGAACGAAATCGCATTGGTGGAGCTGAATCCGGAGGAGAAGGACACCCGCAGGACCACATGGAAAGAATACGAGCTGATCCAGCCCGACCGCTTCGAGCCCTACCGCAGGGAGATCACCTGGAGCGTGTTCAACGAAAAGGCCAACCGCTTCGCCAACATGCTCATCGGCCGGGGCATCAAGAAAGGGGACAAGGTGGCCATATTGATGTACAACTGCCTGGAATGGCTCCCCATCTACTTCGGCGTGCTCAAAAGCGGCGCCATCGCCGTGCCCTTCAACTTCCGCTATGACGCCGGGGAGATCCTGTACTGCGCGGAGCTGGCGGAGGTAGACATGATTGTCTTCGGCCCCGCCTTCATCGGGCGCATCGAGGCCAACGCGGAGCGGCTCTCCAAGGGGAGGCTATTGATCTACGTGGGGGACAACTGCCCCACCTTCGCGGAGAGCTACCACGAGCTGGTGGCGGACTGCTCCAGCCAGACCCCGGACATCCCCATCACCGACGAGGATTTCGGCGCCATCTATTTCTCCTCCGGAACCACGGGCTTCCCCAAGGCCATCCTACATAAGCACCAGAGCCTGACTCAGGCCGCGGAGATGGAGCAGAAGCACCACGCCACGGGCAGGGAGGACACCTTCCTGTGCATCCCGCCCCTGTACCACACTGGTGCCAAATTCCACTGGATGGGCAGCCTGGTGGCGGGCAGCAAGGCCGTGCTCCTAAAGGGCACCAGGCCCGAGACCATCCTGTCAACCATCTCAAAGGAGCGCTGCACCATCGTATGGCTCTTGGTGCCCTGGGCCCAGGACATCCTGGACGCGCTGGACGCCAGACTTCTGCACCTGGAGGATTACGAGCTGTCCCAGTGGCGGCTGATGCACATCGGGGCCCAGCCCGTGCCGCCCTCCCTGATCAAGCGCTGGAAAAAATATTTCCCGAACCATGCCTACGACACCAACTACGGCCTCTCCGAGTCCACAGGCCCGGGCTGCGTCCATCTGGGCATGGAGAACATCCACAAGGTGGGGGCCATCGGCGTGCCGGGCTACCGCTGGGAGTGCAAGATCGTGGGCGAGGACGGAAACGAGGTGGCCAGGGGCGACGTGGGCGAGCTCTGCGTCAAGGGGCCGGGGCTCATGACCTGCTACTACCGGGACGAGAAAGCCACCGCCGAGGCCTTAAAGGACGGGTGGCTCTGCACCGGGGACATGGCCATGCAGGACAAGGACGGCTTCTACTTCCTGGTGGACCGCAAAAAAGACGTAATCGTCAGCGGCGGCGAGAACATATACCCTGTGCAGATCGAGGATTTCCTGAGGCGGCATGACAAGATCAAAGACGTGGCCGTCATCGGCCTGCCCGACAGGCGGCTGGGCGAGAAGACCGCTGCCATCATCGAGATCAAGGAGGGAATGGACTGCACCGAGGTGGAGATAGACGAGTTCTGCAAGGAGCTGCCCAGATACAAACGCCCCAAGGAGATCATCTTCCACGAGATTCCCAGGAACGCCACGGGCAAAATCGAGAAGCCAAAGTTGCGCAAGATGTACGGCGCGGACCAGTTGGTGGCCCAGGAGAACAGAGGGTAAGCAGTCTGGTTTCACGGCAAGTGAAATCGTTAAGCAGTATAAGTACCGAAAGGAACCGGAACCATGCCCAATACCAAGCTAGCTCTAGAATCCTCCCTAAAGAAGCTCCTGCTGCGCAAGCCCCTGGACAAGATCACCATCAACGACCTGACCGCCGACTGCGGCATCAGCCGCATGTCCTTCTACTACCACTTCCGGGACATCTACGACCTGGTGGAGTGGGTCTGCGTGGAGGACGGCAGACGGGCTCTCCAGGGCAAGAAGACATACGAGACCTGGCAGGAGGGGCTGGGGCAGATTTTCGAGGCGGTGCTGGAGAACAAGCCCTTCATCCTGAACGTCTACCGCGCCGTCAGCAGGGACAAAATCGAGAGCTACCTGTACAAGCTCACCTACAGCCTGATTGCCGACGTAGTGGAGGAGAAATCCGCGGGCACAGTCCTGGCGGAGGAAGACAGAGCCTTCATTGCGGAATTCTACAAATACGGCTTCGTAGGCGTCATGCTGGACTGGATCGCGGAGGGGATGAAAGCGGACTATCAGGAAATCACCCGCCGGGTCTGTGTCCTGATGCACGGCAGCATAGACAATTCTGTACACAATTTCAAATCTTCCGGAAAATGACCTCCTGATTTTATCAAAACAGCCCGAGTGATAAGTTTTTTATCATCCGGGCTGTTTTGTAAATTGGAAAGCGCATAAAAATGCATTAAGATACCATCATAAGGAACAGCACACAGAGCAATATCAGAAAGGATGGCATCACACAATGGCAAAGAACAAAAAACTCGCAATCACAGCAGCAATCGCGGCAGGCGCAGGTGCCGCCGCCATAGCGGCAAAAAAGCATAAGACAGGACAAAGGGCAGCCCAAAAGAAGACAGCCCCGGGCGCAGGCCTGAAAGATTACCGCAACACGGAGCTGGGCAGACACGAAAAGAACAGCAAGGGAATCTACTACACAAACGGCAACTACGAAGCCTTCGCAAGGCCCAGGAAGCCCCAGGGCGTGGAGGGGAAGAACGCCTACATCGTAGGCAGCGGCCTGGCCTCCCTGGCGGCGGCCTGCTTCCTGGTAAGGGACGGCCAGATGCCGGGAGACCACATCCACATCCTGGAGGCCATGGATATCGCGGGCGGCGCCTGCGACGGCATCTTCGACCCTGCCAGGGGGTACGTCATGCGGGGCGGCAGGGAGATGGAGGACCATTTCGAATGCCTCTGGGACCTGTTCCGCAGCATCCCCTCCCTGGAGACCCCGGGCGTGTCCGTCCTGGACGAATACTACTGGCTGAACAAGGAAGACCCCAACTACTCCCTCTGCCGGGCCACCGTGAACCGGGGCAAGGACGCCCACACCGACGGCAAGTTCAACTTAAGCCAAAAAGGCGCAATGGAAATCATGAAGCTCTTCATGACCAAGGACGAAGACCTCTACGACAAGACCATCGAGGACGTATTCGACGAGGAAGTCTTCGACTCCACCTTCTGGCTGTACTGGAGGACCATGTTCGCCTTTGAGAACTGGCACAGCGCCCTGGAGATGAAGCTGTATTTCCAGCGCTTCATCCACCATATCGCGGGCCTGCCGGACTTCAGCGCCCTGAAGTTCACCAAGTACAACCAGTACGAATCCCTGATTCTCCCCATGCAGAAGTACCTGGAGGACGCTGGCGCGGACTTCCGCTTCGGCACTGAGGTCACCAATGTGATATTCGAGAAAAAGGACGGGAAAAAGGTGGCGAAGGCCATCGAATGCAAGGTAGGAGGCGTGGAGCAGGGCATCATGCTGACAGAAGACGACCTTGTCTTCGTCACCAACGGAAGCTGCACCGAGGGCACCATCTACGGCGACCAGGACCATGCGCCCAACGGGGACGCGGAAGTGCGCACCAGCGGCTGCTGGAGCCTGTGGCGCAACATCGCCAGGCAAGACCCGGCTTTCGGCCATCCGGAGAAGTTCTGCTCCGATGTGAGCAAGACCAACTGGGAATCCGCCACCATCACCACCCTGGACGACAAAATCCTGCCCTACATCACCGATATCTGCCAGCGTGACCCCAAGAGCGGCAAGGTAGTCACCGGCGGCATCGTCAGCTGCAAGGACTCCTCCTGGCTCTTAAGCTGGACCATCAATCGCCAAGGGCAGTTCAAAGAGCAGGACAAGGAGAAGGTCTGCGTCTGGGTCTACGGCCTGTTCACGGACGTGCCAGGGGACTTCGTGAAGAAGCCCCTGCGGGAGTGCACCGGCAGGGAAATCACCGAGGAATGGCTCTACCACCTGGGCGTGCCCGTGGAGGACATCCCGGGGCTTGCGGAGCACAGCGCCGTCTGCGTGCCCACCATGATGCCTTACATCACCGCTTTCTTCATGCCCAGGAGGAAGGGCGACCGCCCGGACGTGATTCCTGACGGATGTGTCAACTTCGCGTTCCTGGGACAGTTCGCGGAGACACCGAGAGATACTGTCTTCACCACCGAGTACTCCGTGCGCACCGCCATGGAGGCCGTGTACGGACTGCTGGGCGTAGACAGAGGCGTGCCTGAGGTCTGGGGCAGCGTCTATGATATCCGGGAGCTTCTGGACAGCAGCGTGAAGCTCATGGACGGCAAGTCGCCCCTGGAGATCCAGCTGCCCGGCCCCCTGAACGCACTGAAGAAGCCTCTGCTCCACTTCATTAAGGGAACTGTGGTGGAGAAAGTGCTGCGGGACCATGACGTGCTCAAAGAGGGCATGCTGTAGCCCGGCTCCCCCGCTGCCCCAGCAGCTCCCCGGCGTTCCCTCCCAGTACTGCCTCCTGCTCTTCCATATCAAGCCCGCTGTCCCTGACAGCCGCCACCATCTCCCGCTGCCCGCTCCAGGGGCTGTCCGTGCCGAAGAGGATGCGCGCCGCGCCATGCCGCCTCACCATCCGCAGGAACTGCCCTCTGGACAGCGGCGGGTTCTCCTCAGGGCTGCGCACCGTGCCCGGCGCAGCCTCTATGGGCAGCAGGGAGAAAGCAGTGTCCAGCCACACATCCCGGCCCAGAATCCTCTCCTCCACCTCCTCCCAGCAGCCCCACCCGCCCATATGGGCCAGCACGAACTTCCGGGGCTTCACCGCGTCCAGCATCCTCTCGATCCGTCCTACCGAAGAGAAATCTTCCCCCGGGAACCCTATATCATAGCCCGCATGAGTTATGACAATCATGTCATTTTCGCCCGCGCATTCTATGATGCGCAGATACCGGATGTCGTCGATCGGCACCCGCTGGAAGACCGGGTGGATCTTCACCCCTCTCACGCCGTTCTCCGCAAGGCCCCGCAGAATCGCCCTGTAGTCCTCATTCTCCGGATGGATGCCGCCGAAGGATATCAGCCCCGTCTCCGTGGAATGCCTGTTCGTCTCTATGGCGGCCTGATTGATGTCCTTCTGCTGCCCGGGCCTGGTGACAACGGGCAGCAGCACAGAATAGTCCACCCCCGCCTCCCGCATGGAAGCCCTAAGCGCCCCGGCTGTCCCGTCCAGATAGTTCCTGGCCCTGGAGCTGGCCGCCAGTCTGCCGATAGCCCGCCCGGCCAGCTCCTCGGGAAATGTATGTGTGTGGAAATCAATGACCATATAAACCCTCCGTTCTCTCCGCTTCCATCGTCTGCCGGTCCGGCCTTTTTTCCATACAGGGATATTATGGCCCCGCAGGCATCCGCCTATTCCATCTATACCATCTATACCATCAGCTCCAGCACGGTCTCGAAGCCATTTTCCACAGCGATGTCCGCAGGGGTCTCGCCGTCATTGTTGGCGCGGCTGTAGTCGATTCCCTTTTTGATCAGATACCGGGCCGTGCCCTCACTGTACTCCTTCAAAGCATAGTGCAGTACCGTGTTTCCCTCATTATCCGCCAGATTCATGTCCGCGCCCGCCTTGAGCAGTTCCTTTATCATATCCTTGTGGGGATGGAGCATCATGGCCGTCCTGCCCTGGTTGTCCCTGTGGTTCACGTCCACCCCTCTGTCCAGCAATATGGACAGGAGCTCTCCCCCATCCTTCAGCAGCATCAGGGGCGTCTGTCCGTCGTTCCTGGGGATGTCCAGATGCTCCAGCGCTCTCAGGACACAGGCCCTCTGCTCCGTGTCCGGGCCTTTGCCGAACCGTCTCTCCTGCAGCGCGAAATGGGCCGGCGTCTCACCCTCCAGGTCTTTCGCCGTGTCATCCCCTCCGGCTGCCATGAGCAGCTTGACGACATCGCCGTAACCGGCAGCGCAGGCTTCATGCAGGGGCGTCATCCCTGCCCGGGCGGGAACGTCTTCCGCCAGGTTCATGTCCACGCCCTTCTCCGCCATCACTCTCAGCATGTCCAGATGCCCTCGCCTTGCGGCCAGATGGACGGCGGCCTCCCCTCGATCGTCCAACTGCTCCATGGACTCCCTGGAGAGCAGCCTGGCCGCCTCCTCGAACCACGGATCCTCCCAGGAGCCGCTGCGGCAATCCTGGGATGCTATGATGCTGGCCGGCGTCTGCCCTCTCACCACCGCTTTGTCCATGTCCACGCCCAGTTCCACCAGCTTCCTTACGGCTCCGATCCCATAGGCCGGGTGGAGGCATTCGTCCCGCAGGCAGATCCTCGAGCCATGATAGTGGAGCAGCATGGTAAAGTCATAGCCCGCATCCTGGAAGATATCCAGGACGCTGGCCTCACTGTCGGAGATCAGGGCATTGTGGAGCACATCCGTCACTTCGCCTATCTCATCGTCATCGTCCGGATCCGCCTGCTGCACCAGCTTTTTCGTCAGATAGAGGGCAAGGCCCAGGCCGTCTTTGTCATTCTGGCCCACTTTCGCAAAGGCATTGCCGGCAATCTGGCTCAGCGGGAACAATTCCATCTTTTCACCGCCCGGCAGCGCGGCCCCGTGGTCCGTGAGGGCGATGTACATGCCCATGTTCTCAAAATAGACGGCATGCTCCACAGGTGTACGGCCATTCCCGTCCGCCCTGTCCAGCAGCTCGGGGCATCTCTCTATCAGCCGCAGAGCCGCCGTCTTATGCCCGTGCTTCATGGCCATCATCAGAAGCGTATTGCCCTCCTCGTCCACATAGTCGGTGGCAGCGCCCTTTTCCACATAGATATCCGCCAGGGACCATGTAATGTCGGAACTGTATTCCATGGCCAGCAGGCGCACCAGGGGCGTCATCCCGTCCCGGTCCTTTTTATCGATGTCGCAGGGCAGCATACATGCAATCTCCCTCCTCTGCATCCCGCTCCGTTCCAGAGAGCTGGAAGCGAACGACAGCTCTTCGATCCTGGGATACGCCAGGAAATGGTATCCGTTCATGCCCCTGCTGTCACAGGCCGTCCCGTCCGCCCCATAGTCCAGCAGGAGCCTGACCATGGCCGCATTCCCGCAGGCACAGGCCAGCAGAAACGGAGTCAGGCCGTTGCCCATGGAGTCCCGCACGTCCACCTCCTCACCGCTCACTTTCCCGCTGCGGAGCAGTTCCTCCACCGTGTCGTAGAAATTGTGCCAGACCAGCAGATGGAACAGGGTAAGCCCCTTGCAGCCCACCGGAGAAAACAGTTCCTCCTTCCCGCAGCCTGCCACACAGTCCCTCACATCCTGCAGGGTCTCCCGGGAGAAGATGTTATACCTGTAGATAGCCTCCTCGTGGTTCCCCTCCCACCAGGGATTGCACTTCGCCTGGGGGTACTGCTGGCTGGATTCCACCAGCATATCCGTCAGTCCGCCTATGTCCATACTAGAACCCTCCTTCGTCCGGCGAGGGAATCCCAGGGGCCCTTATGCCCTCTCCCTGCGCCGTATTCTTTCCATAGAAAATTGCAGTGATTTTGCCATTTATACCAAGTATACACCAAACGGGGCAATCTGCAACCCCCAATCCTCACACCGCCTTTGACTTTTTCGTATCCCAGTGGTAGGATAAGATTATACTGTTATGAAAGATAAAAAGGAGAAAAAACATGCAATTAGACAATATGCTGCTGCAGGCCTGCAAGAACAACCAGAAAGCCGTGGTGCAGACTTTCCTGAAACGGGGCGGCGTAGATGTGAACAAGCGGGACGAATCCGGCAACACCCCCCTGATCTACGCCTGCATGAAAAGCGCCAGGGACCTGGTGAAGCTTCTGCTGGACAATGGGGCCGACGCGAGCCTGGGCAATCAGAAGAACCGGATGCCCCTGCATTTCGCGGCCCAGTCCGGCAATTTCCAGATTATTTCACTGTTGTGCGAAGCGGGGGCGGATGTGAACTGCACGGACAACGACGGCGTGACCCCCCTGATGCTGCTGGCCCAGAACAGCAGGACCGATGCCGCTCTGAATCTGCTGAAGAACCCGGAGCTGGACTGCGCCATCAAGGACAACGGCGGCCGCATGGCCATTGATTACGCCACCTCCGCCGGGCTGAAGGATCTGGTGGCGGCCCTGTCCCAGGCAGGCGAGGCCCATGCCGACGCCTACGGCAACACCACCCTCCATCACGCCTGCTGGAGCGAGCAGTGCGAAGTGGTGAAGATCCTGTTGGAGAAGGACCCGGACAGCGCCAACCGCCTCAACGATGAGGGGGAATCCCCCCTGATACTGGCAGCCCGCAGGTCCAATCTGGTAATCGTACAGTTGCTGCTGGACAACGGCGCCCGGCCCGACTGCGGCGATGCGGACGGCATCGTTCCCCTGCATATCGCCGCGGAGAAGGGCGAGCTTTTCCTGGGGAAGGCCCTGCTGGCCGCAGGCGCAGACCTCAACCGGAAGGCTTCCGACGGCCGGACTCCCCTGATATTCGCCGCCAGGAACGGCAAGAACGATTTCACCGCCATGCTCATCGAGGCCGGAGCCGATGTGAACAGCGTGGACAACCGCCAGCACAGCGCCCTGTTCTATGCCTCGGAGGCGGGGTATGCAGAAATCGTGGAACAGCTATTGATGGCAGGGGCGGATGCCTGACGGCAGCGCGGCATGCGGAAGGAGCTTACATCCCACTATATCAGGGTGCTACCAAGAAAGGAGGAAATTTACATGAATTTCCGTCAAGTACATCTGGATTTCCATACCAGCGAAAAGATACCGGGCATCGGGAGCAGGTTCAGCAAAGCCCAGTTTCAGGAGGCCCTGAAGACAGGGCATGTGAACTCCATCACCGTATTCTCCAAGTGCCACCACGGATGGGCCTACCATCCCTCAAAGGCCAATGAGATCCATCCCGGCCTGGATTTCGACCTGCTGGGCGCGCAGATAGAGGCGGCCCACGAAATCGGGGTCAGGACGCCGGTCTATCTGTCAGCCGGATTCGATGAGAAGATGGCCCTGCGCCATCCGGAGTGGCTGGTGGTGGGCAGGGAGGAGGGGACGCTCCTGCTTCCGGACTTCGCCGCGCCCCATTACCATCTCTTCTGCTTCAACTCCCCCTACCTGGACTACCTGCTGGCCCAGATCGAGGAGGTGGTGCGAAATTACGATGCGGACGGCATCTTCCTGGACATCGTAGGGGTGCGCAGATGCCACTGCCAGTATTGCACCCGCGCCCTCCTGAAGGAGGGGAAGAATCCCCTGGACGATGCCGCCGTGGCAGAGCTGGGCGAGCGGGTCTATAAAAATTATACGAAAAAGGTGCGGGAAGCCATCGACCGGATCAGGCCCGGCCTCCCCGTCTTCCACAACAGCGGGCATATCCAGCGGGGCAGGAGGGATCTGGCCTATGTGGACTCCCATCTGGAGCTGGAGAGCCTTCCCACCGGCGGCTGGGGTTATGACCACTTCCCCCTCTCCGCCAGGTATGTGCAGCAGCTGGGGCTGGACTACCTGGGCATGACGGGCAAGTTCCACGGCACATGGGGCGAGTTCGGCGGCTTCAAGCATCCCAATGCCCTGCGGTATGAGGTGAGCCTGGCTGCCGCCAACGGGGCCAAGAGCTCCATCGGAGACCAGCTCCATCCCCAGGGCGCGATGGACATGGCCACCTACAGGCTGATTGGGGCCGCTTACGGAGAGCTGGAGGAAAAGGAAGAATGGCTGGACCACGTGAAGCCCGTGGCGGACATCGCCCTGTTCTCCTGCCAGGCCTATTCCAGCTTCCTGGACAGCTCCCAGGGCGAGCGGAACCCGGATGCCGATGCGGGGGCGGTGCGCATGCTCCTGGAGGGCCACTACCTGTTCGACGTGGTTGACGCAGAATCGGACCTGAGCCGCTATAAGGTGGTCATACTCCCCGACTGCGAGCGGATTGTCCCGGCTCTACAGGAGAAGCTGGGCGCGTTCCTCAATGGCGGCGGCAGGATTTTGGCCTCCGGAAAGTCGGGGCTTTACGAAGACAAAGATATCTTCGCATTTGATTTCGGAGCGGCGTACATCGGCCAGGCCCCTTACACGCCCTGCTACTTCCGGCCTGATTTTGGGATGGAAGGGCTCTTTGATACCGCTTATGTGCTGTACTCCCAGGCGGAAATGGTCTCCCTGGCCTCCGGCTCCTCATTGGGCCGCCAGGAAGTCCCCTATTTCAACCGCACAGCGGAGCATTTCTGCTCCCATCAGCATACGCCGGATTCCGGCGAGTCCGCAGGCCCCGGCATGACCCGGGGGAAGGACGGCATCTACATCGGCTGGCAAGTGTTCTCCGAATACGCCAGGCATGGGGCCCTGATTTCCAAACGGATGGTACAGCATGCCCTGGATTTGCTGCTGGGCGGGGAGAAGACTCTGGAGACCACCCTGGGCGCACAGGGAGTAGCCACCCTGATGGAGCAGGAGGGCAGGTATATCCAGCATCTGCTCTATGGGGTTCCGGTAAAGCGGGGCAGCGGCGTGGAGGTCATAGAGGACCTGGTGCCCGTCCATGGCGTCAAGGTCCGGCTCAGGCTGCCGAGGGCTGTTAAACGGGCCTATCTGGCTCCCCAGAGGGAGGAGATTCCCTTTGTCGAAAAAGGCGGTGCCGTGGAGTTTGAAGTGGAGGAGTTCTGCTGCCATCAGATGGTCGTTTTGGAGTATTGACAATCCAGGGGAATACCGATATATTTGATGGAGTGTTCTAAAAAGCTAAAATCGAGGAGGTTCTGAAATTGAAACAACGAGTTCTTTCAGTCGCTTTAGCGCTGTGCCTGCTTCTTTCTTCCCAGTCGATGGCCAGCGCCCAGCAGGAGGTTCCATTGCCGCAGGGGGATATTTCTCTGCACCAGGAGGGAGCTGTGCCGCAGGAGGATGGCTTATTGCCGGAAGCAGTCGCTCTGCCTGTAGAGGATTCTGCGGCACAGGAGGATACCTCCCTGCCCGCAGAGGATTCTATGTCACAGGACGATGACTCTTTGCCCGCAGGGGATTCTGCGACACAGGACGATGCCTCTTCTCCCGCAGGGGATTCTGCAACACAGGACGACGCCTCTCTGTCCGCAGAGGATTCTGCGACACAGGACGATGACTCCCTGTCCACAGAGGATTCTGCGACACAGGACGACGCCTCTCTGCCTACAGAGGATTCTACAGCACAGGATGATGACTCCCTGCCCGTAGAGGATTCTGCGACACAGGACGATGACTCTCTGCCCGCAGAGGATTCTGCCTCACAGGACGATGATTCTTCGCCCGTAGAGGATTCTGCACCGCAGGACGATGATTCTTTGCCCGTAGAGGATTCTGCGGCACAGGAGAAGGACACCTTGTCACAGGAAATCCTTTTGCCCCGGAATGAGGTTTCTGCGGAAGAATCCTCATCCTTGCAGGCCGCCGCTGCGGATGTAGTCCCTACACCGGCACAAGCCTATGCGGCCATGATCGCATTGAAGGATCAGGATGCGTATAAGGAAGGAACGACATGGACCAACGATGAGCCTTATTCGGATTCAACGGGCTACTATAAATGGAAGGGCGGTCCCCTTGATGGGCACAATATTAGTGCCGTGGGCTGCGTAGCCTTTGCCTTTATACTCAGCGACGCGGCATTCGGCAATCTGCCTGCAAGGATGTACGCACAGGGCGCTTTTACATTTGAGGACATAAAGGTCGGGGATATCCTGCGGGTAAGCAATGATACCCATACCGTAATCGTGCTGGAAGTGAACGCTGCAGGCGTGGTGGTGGCCGAGGGGAACATCAGCACCGGAGACCATAAAGGCAAGGTCCATTGGGGACGTGGAATCTCCAAGGAAGAGGTGATGCGCGATACCAGCCATTATATCACCCGCTACCCGGAGGGCTATATCCCGCCCGACGATCCCTCTGCCAACGAATCGATTGGAAGCGGAACTCTTGACGGAGGCCTCACCTGGAACCTGACAAAGGCCGGGACGCTGACCATCTCCGGCAGCGGCGCCATGCCGGATTTCAGCAGTGCCGCAGAGCAGCCCTGGCGCGATAACAGCAGCGAAATCCGGTCAGTAATCATCGAAAATGGTGTTACCACTATCGGAGCCTGCGCTTTCTGGGAATCCGGCATTCTCGGCGTGGAGATTCCCTCCAGCGTGACAATGATTGGAAACAGCGCTTTCCGAAAGTCGTCAATCATCTCCGTGACCATCCCTTCCGGCGTGAAGACCATCGGCGACAGCGCTTTCCGGGAATGTGCAAACCTTAGTTCGGTGAATGTTTCCGAAGGGGTGGAGAAAATCGATCAGAATGCGTTCCGGGCCTGCGCGAGACTCACCTCCATCGATTTGCCTGCCAGCATCGGAGAAGTTGGTGCCTCCGCATTCTTCCAATGCCAGGCACTGACAATGGTGTCATTTGCCCCCGGCGACAAACAGGTAAAGCTGGGTGACAATCTGTTTACACAATGTTACTACCTGGCCAGAGTGACGCTGCCCCAAAGCGCAGACCGTATCGGTGAAGGCATGTTCCAGAACTGCCTCACGCTTGCCGGGGTCGAAATTCCCCAGGGCGTGGAAAGCATTGGAGCGTCTGCTTTTGCCTCCTGTTCAGCATTTACTACTGTCATAATTCCTGACAGTGTAACGGAAATTGGGATAGCAGCGTTTACAGGCTGCCCCCTAAAGGACATCTACTTTACCGGCACCGAGGCCCAGTGGAACAGCGTAAGTAAAATAGGGGATACCGCAGCGACAGTATCAAAGGCAACTATGCATTATGAATACAAGCCTGAGCCAACTCCAACGCCCACAGAGACACCAGAGCCTTCGGCATCGCCGGAACCAACAGCGACACCGGGACCCTCGGCACCGCCGGAGCCCACCGCAACACCAGTGCCCACACAGGCACCGGAGCCTACGGCGATACCAGCACCCACGACGACACCGGGCTCCACGGCATCACCGGCACCCACACAGGCACCGGATTCCACAGCATCGCCCGCACCTACACAGGCGCCGGATTCCACAGCATCGCCGGCACCCACACAGGCCCCCATTGCCCCTACCCCCACGCCGCCCTCCATGGTTCCCTCCATCTCCGGTGAATCCGGCAAGGAAGGCTGGACGGCCATCAAGGACGAGGTCGCCAACGCCTCTACAGGAGAGCAGATCAGTGTAGAGATGAACGGCGCATCCGTTGTGCCCGGCGATGTGCTTGACAGCGTGAAAGGGCAGGACGTCACTATCTCCTTCGACATGGGAGGCGGAATCGTCTGGACTGTGAACGGCCGGGATGTGACGGCAGACCATGCAAATGATGTGGACTTTTCCGTACAGACCGGAACCTCCCACATTCCGCAGGACATGGTGGACCAGGTGGCCGGAAACCGCCCGACAATGCAGCTCAGCCTTGCCCACAACGGCGATTTCGGCTGTAGCGCTGTCCTTACCATCAATGTCGGGACGGCTTATGCGGGCCTTGACGCGAACCTCTACTATTATAATGAGAGCGCCGGCGGGCTTGAATATGTCACCGGCCACCAGATAAACGAAGACGGCATCACGAATCTGACATTTACACATGCCTCTGATTACGTCATTGTAGTAAACAAAAATGCCACAGGCGAAAGCAATAGCGGGGCGCCCTCCGGAGGCAGCGGCGAATCCGCTCCCGCCGGCGCAGACGCCTCCCGGGGGACAGAAGCCCTCTCCCCCAAGACCGGCGAGTTCGATTCCGTGGCCAATGAATCCGGCGCCGGCGAACTGCAGACTGAGGAAAGCAGCCTGAGTCTGATATGGATGCTCCTGATCGGAGCCGCAGGATTGGCCGCAGCGGGAGCACTGGTACACCGGCGCGTCAATTCCAGAGCGCCCAGAGCTTGATATCCGCGTGAGGTCAGGCGGAGGAAGGAGGCGGTGGCGGCCGCTACCTCTCCTCCATCCGCCGCAGCGCCTCCTCCCGGTCCAGGTCCTCCAGCCTACGCTTCTCGCAGCCGGGCATGGCGGGCTCGAAGCCGCAGACTTTTTTGAAGGCACAGTAGGTGCAGGCCTCCACGCTGCCCTTTTCGTAAGGGTTCAGGGAGATGGTTCCGTCCAGAATCTCCCGGCCGATTTCCGCCACCTTGCGGCTCACGTAGTCGGACACGGTGCGCAGCTCCTCGCCGCTTAAGACGGAGGAACGGGCGGAGAACGTGCCGTCCTTCTTCCGCTCCACGGGGATGATGTCGGACTTGGCTTCCATGTCCCTGTCCAGCAGCTCCACGATGCCCGGGGTGCCGTTCACCACGCCGTTCATGCGCAGCTGCTTTCCGATCTCTTCTTCAATCTCCTCCTCGGTCAGCTCCACCGGAGTCTCCACTGCAGGGTCGTCGATGCGGTAGTACAGCAGCGCCGCGGGCACAATCTCCTTATCTCCGTACCGCCCGGCCTCCACCTCCTGGGCCGCGTTCATGTAGACCACGAGCTGGAGCTGCAGGCCGTAGTAGAGCGCCGCCAAGTCGAATCTCCTGTGGCCAGATTTATAGTCGATGACCTTGACATAGACATGCTCCCCGTCCTCCGCCACGTCAATCCGGTCGATGCGGCCCCGCAGGCGCAGCTTTTCCTGCTCTGACAGAGATACATTGATGCTCTCCAGATTATCTGCGTGCTGAAAGGAGAGCTCGAAGGATTCGGGCCGGAAGCTCCCCCGGCGCAGATGCTTCTGCAGGGTCAGGACCGTCCGGGTCAGAATGCGCCCCATCCTGGTGATGGCGTATTCGTTCCTGGCGCTGCTGTAAAGGACGGTG
This sequence comes from uncultured Acetatifactor sp., assembly GCF_948601915.1. Classification (NCBI taxonomy): domain Bacteria; kingdom Bacillati; phylum Bacillota; class Clostridia; order Lachnospirales; family Lachnospiraceae; genus Acetatifactor; species uncultured Acetatifactor sp. The sequence goes on from NZ_CAPDXS010000018.1 coordinate 14,924, forward strand.
CTCCCGTAGTCGGCGGCATAGCGCTCCAGCGCCTCCTGCACGCCGCTCTCCGCGAATTCCCGGGGGAAATCGAACCAGGTATAGCCCTCGTCCTTCAGCTTCCCGGCAAACCGCTCCAGAACGGCATGGTACACATTCCCCATGTCCACGTCCTCGAAGGAGAATTCCTGCCGCTCCCGCAGGGTCAGGCCGTACTGGAGGAAATGTCGATAGGCGCAGGCCGCATAGGTCTCCAGGCGGGTGACGCTGGTCTCGATCTGCAGACCGTAGAGGGCCCTGGCCACCGCCGCGGACAGCCCCGTATCCCGGTATCGCCGGAAAGCCGCCTCTGTCAGGAAGTCACGCCTGTCCCTGCGCTCCTCCTCCCCATAGACCTGGTAGATGGTGAAGAACTCCCGCTCTTCCCGCTCCCGCAGAGCGCCCTCCACGTACTCTCGGAGCCCCCTGGCCAGGTATCCCGCCCCCTCCTGTCCGGTGACGATCTGCTCCAGGATGTCCCGCTGCTGGGGATACTGCACCTCCAGCCCGGGGAACAGCTTCCTCACCGCGTCCACCAGATAGGCGGGGCGGATGGACTTCCCGGCGCTGTTCACCTTGGACCAGGACAGGTAGAGATGGCGGGAGGGCTTCGTCATGTTCAGGTAGAGATAGAACCGCTGGATGTACATCTGCTGTCTGGGGCTGGGGGCCAGCTCCAGGTCGGATTCCCGCAGGAACTCCCTGTCCATGTCGGATATGATGCCGCCCCTGGAGGCCCCCTTGGGAATGTTTCCGTCATTCACCCCCAGGAAAAAGAGGGTCTTCACCTGCTGGAGCCTGGTGCGCTCCATGTCCCCCACCAGCACCCTGTCCACGTTCTGGGGGATGGTGCCCACCTGGATCTCATCGAATCCGGCCTCCAGAATCTCCGCGAACTCCCTCAGGGTGATGTCCTCCTCCCCCAGCAGGGCGTAGATCTGGTCCAGAAGCTCCATCACCAGGCGGTAGATCTGGGCGTATTCCCTGGCCCGCACCGGCTCCCCCGCCTCCTCGAAGCGGGTCTGGTACGCGGAGAGCTTTTGCTGTACCCTGTTGCGCACCAGGAAGTCATAGAGGCCGTTCACATAGGTCTTCACAGGCTCCTTTCCTTTCAGGTGCAGCATCTCCACCTGCTCCATCATCCGTTTCCGCAGGGCGTTCATCTCCGCCAGGGCAGCCTCTCCCGGATTGTCCCCTTCCCCGGCCCCCTCTTCCTCCAGGCGCTTCATCTCCCGGGTCTTGCGGGTGAAGAGGCGGCTATAGGCGCTGTATCCTTTGACGCCTGTCTCCAGGCAGTAGTTCTCCAACCGATCCGCCTCCTCCCATGTCAGGTCCGCCAGGCCGCTGCGCAGGTAATGGAAGACAGACTCGTAGGAAAAATCCTTCCGATACAGCTCCAGAGCGCTTTTGATGTATTCTATCATGGGGTTCAGGGTGATCTTCCTGGTGCGGTCGATGTAGCAGGGGATGTCCATCTGGGCAAATTCCGTCTCTATATAAGGGGCGTATCCCGGCAAGTCCCCCAGGATGACGGCAATGTCCCGAAAGGAAAGCCCCTCCTCCCGGATCAGGCGGCAGATCTCCAGGCCGGTCTGGCGCACTTCCTCTTTCGGATCCGTGGTCTCAAAGAGTCGAATCTCCCCCCCGTCCTGCCCTTCACAGGGGCTTTGGCCGAAGCGGAACAGATGCTTTTCCAGATGCCGCAGGGCAGGGGCCTTCCGGAAGCGGTGGAATGTATTGTACCTGACAAGGCAGCCCGTCTTCCCGGCAGGCCCCGTTTTTTCCACCCGGGCCACAGGGGCCTCCCCCTCGGGCACAGGCAGAATCGTGACGTCCTGCCTACGCTCCACGGAGAGCGCCTCCGCCTGCCTACCCAGGTCTGCCACTGTCTTTTTGCTCAGATAGAACAGGTTCTGCTCCCCCTCCGGCACATGAGGATCTTCCCCCTCCCCCATGGTCAGCGAGACGATCACCTCTCCGCAAAGGCACATCAACTGGGAGATCACCCGGGTCTGGATGGGCGTAAAGCCGGTAAAGCCGTCGAATACCACCACGCTTCCAGGCAGGAGCCCGGACTTCGGCATGGCCCGGCGCACCACGTCCAGAGTCTCCTCGGTGGTGATGAAATTACCCTGGATGTATTCCAGAAAGCCCCTGTACAGTGTCTGCAGGTCTCTCAGCTTCTGCACCAGGGCGCCTCTCTTCTCCGCGAAGGCGATCAGCTTCCCCACATCCTCCGCGCCGATGCCGTACTGCATGAATTCGGAGATGGCGCTCTTCACCTCGTGGATATAGCCCTGTCTGTGGAGGAAGCTCCCCAGGGTGGGCAGCTCCTCCTTCAGGCCGGCCGCCACCTTCTGGAGCACCAGGCTCTTGCCCGTGTCGTCCAGCACGGGAATCTCCCGGCCGCCCACCTCCTCCAGGATGCGGTGCCCCAGGCGCCCGAAGCTGAGCACGTCTATGTTCAGGATGCCGCCCCGGTCGCTTAGGAGCACCAGGTCTTTCTGGGTCTGCATGGTGAACTGGTCGGGCACGATGACCAGGAAGTTCTGCTTTGGATTCTGCAGGGCCCGGCGGGTGATCTCTTCATATAACATACGGCTTTTTCCGGCTCCGGAGGGGCCGAAGTAGAATTGCAGGCTCATAAATATCCGAATCCTTTCTTGCATTCAGACAGGACAGCGCCAGGCCCGGCAGCTCCCCGGCCACGGCGCTGCCGCCCAGGGCGCTTCCGAGACGCTGATGCCGTCATGCCTTCAAGTCCAGCTCCACCGGGCAGTGGTCGGAGCCGAAGACGTTCGGGTGGATCTTCGCGTCCGCAAGGCGCTCCTTCAGGCTCCCGGAGGTGACGAAGTAGTCGATGCGCCAGCCTACGTTCTTCTCCCTGGCCCGTCCCATGTAGGACCACCAGGAATAGGCATCCTTCAGATCCGGATAGAAATGGCGGAAGGTGTCCACGAAGCCGTTTTCCAGCACCCGGGTGAAGCACTCCCGCTCCTCGTCCGTGAAGCCGGCGTTGCGGCGGTTGGATTTGGGGTTCTTCAGGTCGATCTCCCTGTGGGCCACATTCAGGTCGCCGCAGTAGATGACGGGCTTCTCCTTCTCCAGGCACCTGATATAGTCCAGGAAAGCCGCCTCCCACTCCATGCGGTAGGCCAGCCTCGTGAGCTCTCTCTGGGAATTGGGCACATATACCGTTATGACGTAATAATCTTTATATTCCGCCGTTATGACCCGGCCCTCGTGGTCATGCTCCTCTACGCCGATGCCGCAGCTCACCTTCAGCGGCTCCTCCTTTGTGAAGAGGGCCGTGCCCGAATAGCCCTTTTTCTCCGCGTAGTTCCAGTATTGATGATAGCCGGGCAGGTCCAGCTCTATCTGGCCGCCCTGCAGCTTGGTCTCCTGCAGGCAGAAGATGTCCGCGTCCGCCTCCTTAAAATATTCCATGAAGCCCTTCTGCACGCAGGCACGCAGGCCGTTCACGTTCCAGGATATCAGTTTCATCTTTCCCTCACTTCCGCCCCGCCCATCTCTCCCCGGGGCATGTTTCCTTTTCCATTATCATAACACGGCCGGGCCGTTTGCGCCAGCTTCTTTTGCCGCTCTTTTATGGGGGGCCGCCAGCTTTCTGTTGAATCCCGCAGGGTATCATGGTATACTGGGTGGGAAATCAGCAAGGAGGTGGGCGACTGAAATGAATGCAGAAATGAATGCAGATCTGAACCGGTTAAGACGCAAAAAACTCTTCCTCTTCGACATAGACGGCACCCTGGCCCTGGGGGATACCCTCTATGAGGGCAGCTCCGAGCTTCTGGCGCACATCGACGCGGTCGGAGGCAGGGCCTATTATATCACCAACAACTCCACCCGCAGCGGCCAGGATTATGTGGAGAGGTTCCGCCGGGCCTTCCGTCTGGAGACCACCGAGGACCAGTTCATCACCTCAGGCTACATGACGCTGCGGTTCCTGCAGGAGCATTTTCCCCAGGGGAAAATCTTCGTCCTGGGCACGGCCTCCTTCACAGCGGAGCTTGAGAAGAACGGGCTGCGCGTCACGGAAACCGCAGACGGGGATATCGACTGCATCGTAGCCGCCTATGACAGCGAGCTGACCTACGAAAAACTGATACAGGCCTGCAGGGCGCTCTCCACCACGGACGCGCCTTTCTACGGCACCAATCCCGACCTGTGCTGCCCCATCGACTTCGGCTTCGTCCCGGACTGCGGCGCCATCTGCAACATGCTCACGGACGCCACCGGCAGGAAGCCCGTCTACCTGGGCAAGCCCAGCGCCAGCGTGGTGGAGCTGGGCCTTTCCCTGTCCGGTTTTTCCAGGGAGGAGACTTTGGTGGTGGGGGACAGGCTCTACACCGACATCGCCTGCGGCATCAACGGCGGCGTGGACACCTGCGTGGTGTTCACCGGGGAGGCGAAGCCGGAGGACATGGCGGACACCCCCTATCCCGCGGACTACTGCTTCTCCGATATAAAAGAGCTCCTGATGCACTGCACCGGAGCCCTGTAATCGTATGTAATATCGCATATCTGTAATCAAACTGCTCCACAGGAGCGGCAGCCACGCTGCTGCTTTGCGAAGCCTTCCCGCCCTGTATGCGATGCGCCCCGTCAGCCCTTTCCCGCGCTCCAACGCCCCGAGCAGCGGGCGGGCTTCTCTCTGCGGATCATGCGCCTCAGGCAATGCCCTTCTCAATGATGCCGAAGCCCAGGGGATAGGGCCCGGTGTGCACGCTGATGGTGGCCCCGATCTGGTAGATGGGGATGTCCTCCCGGCCCACGTCATATCCCTGGCCCCTGAGGACTTCCAGCGTGTGCTCCCGGAATGCCACAGCCTCCTCGTAGTCGTACCCGAAGCCGATGGCGATGCTGTAGCGGCCCATGGCCCTCCCGTTCTCCTCCAGGTAGTCCAGCAGCAGGCTGATGGCCTTCTCCGTGGTGCGCTTCCTGCCCCTGCCGATGCCCGAGGGGAAGATTTCCCCCTCCTTCAGGGTGATGACCGGCCGGATGCCCAGGACGCTGCCCGCCAGGGCGGACACCTTGCCGATGCGCCCGCCATGCTTTAAATATTCCATATCGCCCACGGTAAAGAAAATCCTTCCAGTGCTCTTGATCTCCTCCAGCCTGGCCACGCACTCTCTGTAGCCCATCCCGCTGTCCCGAAGCTTCGCCGCCTCCAGCACGTAGAGCCCCTGCAGCACGGTGTTTATGGTGGCGTCGATCACGGTAATCTCCGCCTCCGGCCAGGTCTCGCGCAGAATTTCTTTAGCGCTCAGCGCGGACTGCATGGATCCGCTGAACTTGGTGGTGATGCAGATGCAGATGACCGGAGTCCCCTGCTCGGCATAGGGCGTGAAGGCATCCACATAGTCCTGTGTGGAGGGCATGGAGGATTTGGGGTAAACGCCCTTCCTGTCCACCATCTGCCGGTAAAAATCCCTGATGCCGATCTCCACGCCTTCCTTCAGATAATGTCCGTCGTCAAAGGAGACATAAAAGGGAACCACTGTGATGCCCTTCTCTGCCGCCAGCTCCCCCGGCAGGTCGCAGGAGCCGTCGCTGATGATATGGTATGCTTCGCTCATAACTTGTTGCCTTTCGTAAGATATTTTCAGGAATGACCTACGTACAGGATACCACTTCCTACAGGAATAAGCAACTGGTTTCGTAATGAAAATCCGATTTTGTAGTTTTGATAACCACTTGATGCGTCCGGTATCGCTTCAGACAGATTGCGGCAGGGCTTCCCCCGTCATCTGCCGGCCTGCCCCTTCCGAATCCGGAAATAGCACAGCCGCACGTCCCCGGTGAGCTCTATCCGGATTTCCACGGCCTTGCCTTCCTTCCCCTCCAGGGTGCCCCTGTCCAGGGGTAGGCACACGTCCGCATAGATGGATATCCGGGAGCTGTTCGTCCTTTTGATACCATGTCATGTTCAGCCGCCCCGCCGGGTTGTTCGCCCCGAACAGGGTCTCCGCCATGGCCGCGCCCATGTCCTGAGCCCCGGTGGCGCTCCAGACAATGGCGGGAAGCTTTTCCTGGGCCCATCCAATCGCATAGGGGTAATTGGAGAAGAGCACTAAGGCCACATTGCTGTTGGCCTCGTACACCGCCTCCATCAGCCGCCTCTGGGCCGGGGGCAGCTCTATGGTGCCCCTGTCCACCTCCTCCTTGGCGTTGATCATGGAATTGCACCCAAGGGCCAGCACCACAGCATCCTTCCCCTTTGCCAGCTCCGCCGCAGCGGCCTGTCCGTCCTTCACCACCTCCATCCGGAAAGGGGTTCCCTCCCCGGGCTTCATGGACCACAGCCCTCCGTCCTCGCAGACCTGCACCGGCGAGCCGAAGCGGTTGGTCAGGATTACATTCTCGTCTTCCCGCTCCTCCACATGGAAGATCTCCATGACGAACCAGTTCAGGGTATTGTCCTTCTCCGCCCTGATCCGCCCGGGCGGCTCCACGGCTTCCCCGCTGCCCGGCTTCTGGTACAGCCTGGTGTTCATGTACTTCCCTGTCCGGACGCAGCGGAAGGTATGGCTCCCCTCCCCCCCAGTCCTTCAGTGTAGGCGCTTTGTCATCGGCATTCATGGTCACAGGCAGGTCGCAGTAGGTCTTGTCAAGCTTGTTCTCTGCCTTCAGAGCGGCATGGGCCTGGGCATAATGCCAGTTGGCATCAGTGATGGCCACCACGCGTCCGCTGGCCAGCTTTGCGATATAGTCGTCGTCCGTCTGAGTGGCGAAGTTGGGATCCAGGATGCCCTCATCATACATGCGGCTGGGCCATTTGAAATACTCCTTCTCGTCATCGCTTGCATGCTTATAGGTGCAGTTGTAGTTCTCGTCGATGAGCCACTGGCCGTTGTCAGGCTGCGCGTCCGCGATGAAGCCCGCAGGGTTGCCCAGGGTAATCATCCAGTGCCAGTCGGAAGCGCTCATAGTGATGCCGATGGTCTCCAGCCCGTCCTCCGTGGTGGGATGGGCCTCCAGATAGCTCTTGATCATGGCCTCGTACTCTTCCAGCGTGGTGGGATACTTATAGTCATTTTCCTTCAGCACCGCATACTGTATCTGGCAGGTTCCGCCGGTACCGAAAATCTGGCGGACCGCATCGTCACGGGCATGCTGATGACCCTGCTCACCAAGCTCTCCCGGAACTGGCCGGCCGCCGTGGAATCCGCTCCCGTCAGGAATGTGGACCATGAAATCCTGACCTATCTCCAGGAAAACTATTCCACCATCACCTTAGAGGAGCCGGCAAGGCATCTCCACTACACGATCCCCTACTGCTCCAGATATGTGAAAAAGCTCTTCGGCTGCACCTTCTCCCAACTGCTGAACCAGATACGCTTCCAGAAGGCGCATCTGTTCCTGAAGAACTCCAGCCTGACGGTGAACCAGATCAGCAAGATGCCAGGGTACGAAAATCCATAGAATTTCATGCGGGATTTCAAGAAGATACATAAAATGACGCCCTCCCAGTACAGGGAGCTCTACCACAGGAAAACGGGGGAGGAGCGGCCGTCCTGATTCCGCCGTATCCCTGCGCGCCCGTCGGAACCGGGATTGGCTCACAAATACACAAAAAACGCCCATGAAGCATTTCTGCCGCATGAGCGTTTCTTTATTTTACTATCTGCCCTCTTGGATGATATCCAGCATTTCCCTCGGCGTCACAATGTATGCCCTCAGCGGAAAATGTTTCATGTTCCCGGTCACAAGGCAGGCATCCGTCTCATTCCGTTTTTCCATCAATACCGCGTAAAAGACGAAATCCTTCGGGTCGGGAATCTCATCCTCTATCATCCCATATCCGGTATATACCGCCCTCTTTTTCAATTCCTCCAAAAAGACTTTGACTGTCTTTGCGTCAAATCGGAACTTAGGCCGCTTCAGCACATCCTCATATTCCGCAATAATCTCATCATTCAAGACAGGGATGATATCGCCTTTCAGCGCTTCCGCCGCTACCTGACCAGGAACCGAGCTGTTCTTAAGCATGGCGGACACAATGCCATTTGTGTCTAAAACCGCGTAATACTTCACGAATCGACCGCCTGGCGCTCACGCCTGGAAGCATCAATCTCGGCATTGATTTCTTCCAGGGACATGTCGGCCAGTCCGTTCTTCTCGGATGCTTCTCCTATCTCAACCATAGCCCGATACCCTCTGTCCGCATTATAAGGCGATTTCGGCAGCGTCATCCTGAAAGGGATGCCGTTTTCCATCACTGCCCGCTTCAGGAACATCCGCACAGCAGTGGAAATGTCTATTCCGAGATTCTCAAAAACCTGTGCCGCCTCATCCTTCAGGGAATCGTCCACACGTACTTGCAATAATGATGTCGCCATGGCAGAACCTCCTTCTTTTTTGTAAGACAATTATATTACATTGTCCTGCAAAATGCAAGGTAAAGTCAACAGCATCTCTCTATTCGCTCTCCTCCTGGGATGCCCGCACGGCCCTGAACTTCTCCTCCAGGGATTCCTTCAGCGCGAGCTTCGCCTCCCGGATCTCCATGCCGCCCTGTCCGAAGTAGAGCTTCAGGAAGGTGGTATTGTGGAAGGATGGATTCAGGACGATCTCCTCCGTCCTCCACTCCGTGTCCTCCCCCGTTAGGGAGATGGTCTTCAGGATCTGCTTGTCCTGGGACAGGGTCAGCGGCACCTGGGCCAGGCTCCCCTGCCCTGCCACCCTGCAGGTCAGCTCCAGCCTGTAGAAGCCCCGCTCTTTGACGTTCAGCTCAAAGGTGACGCTGCTGCCTTTTCCTGTGGGGATCTCCTCCACCGGCAGGCTGCATCCCGCCGCTTCCACCGGAACCCGCACCAGCTCCCCGAAGCTCTCCATCTCCTGGGCCGCCACCGCTGCCAGCTCCCTGTCCAGCTCGCTCTCCCTGCCCTCCATGCGCTGGTAGGCGGGGGTGGTCAGCAGGTAGCGGCAGATATTGGCTGCGCTGCGCAGGTACTCTGCCCTTGTGACGCGTCCCTCTTTCAGGCTCTCCATGGAATTGTCCTTCTGGGAGTTCTCGGCGGCATTGGCCGTGACCATGAACAGGTCGTTCTGGGCCCGCACCATGGCGGCAACGTTCTCCGTCCTCCCGGACTTGCCCTCGTCGTTGGCCTTGGCCCACCAGTCGGTCATGACGATGCCCGTATAGCCCCACTGGCCCCTCAATATGGTGGTGAGCATGTCATAATTGGCCGCGGACCAGAAGCCGTTGATGGGATTGTAGGAGGTCATGATGGAGTAAGCGCCGCCCTCCTTCACCGCGATCTCAAAGCCCTTCAGGTACAGCTCCCGCAGCGCCCGCTCGGACACCACCGCCTCCACCGTGTGGCGGTTGAATTCCTGGCTGTTGCAGGCGAAGTGCTTGATGGTGCCGGTGACATGGTAGCGGCCCATGGCCCGGAGCTGGGCTGCCGCCATCTTCCCCGTCACAAAGGGGTCTTCGCTGAAGTACTCGAAGTTGCGCCCGTTCAGGGGGTTCCTGTGGAGGTTGATGCCGGGGCCCAACAAGGTGTCTATCTTGTTCTTGCGCAGCTCCAGCGCCTCCCACTCGAACAGCTCCTCGGACAGGGCCTCATTGAAGGTTGCCCCAAGGCATGCGCCGTTCGGCATGGCGAAGGCGATGCTGCCGCAGTCCATGCGGATGCCGCTGGGGCCGTCGGCGCAGCAGGCGATGGGGATGCCGAATGCCTGCAGTCTCTCCGTGACGCCGCCGAAGGCACCCGCCGTGCCGGCCGTCACCTTGGGGGAGCACATGCCCTCGCCCCGGACCATGCAGGCCAGGTCTTCGTCGGAAAGCTGGGCCAGGAAGTCCTCCATGGACACCTTTCCGGCCTCCACGTCGGACAGGCGGTACCCCCTGTCGCCGGTGCAGGCAAACCGCTCTCCGCCACCTGCCGCAGAGACGCTGTCCTCTGTCCTGCCGGAAGCGTCCGGCTGGCCTTTTCCTGTTCCAGGAGCGCCGCTTCCCTCCACGGCATCAGAAGGATCTGCGCTGCCCGCTATTGCCTGATGTATCTGCGCCAGCCTGTCCGCCCTGCGCTGTCCGGAATCTACGGTGCGCAGGGGCGCTGCCTCGTAGGCCACCTGGAAGCTGCCGTCAGCACAGGCTTGTGGCTTCATGCGCTGAAAGGCCGTCACGGGCGCACAGGCCTCCTCCAGAGATTCTATTATGATAGTGTCTTCTATATTCGCTTTTCCCGCCGCAGAGGCGCTGCGCACGTCCGTGCCCACGTAGAATACGTACTCCCCTGCCTCCAGCACCCAGCTGGATTTGTGGCCCGCGGCCCCGCTGTCGTCATAGGATGCCAGCACCTGGGCAGGAATGGCGATCTCCAGCACCTGGCTCTCGCCGGGGGCAAGCTCCTTTGTCTTCGCGAAGCCGCAGAGGCTCCGTGCCGGTTTTCCCAGCGCTCCCTGGGGCGCCTGGCAGTAGGCCTGGACCACCTCTTTCCCGGCTGCGGCCCCTGTATTGGTGACTTTGACCAGAAGCCTTACCTGGGCGGCAGCCGTCCCGCATTCCCGGCAGCCTTGCCCCGCTGCCGGACTGCCGCTGCAGAATCCGCCAGGCGCGCTCCCCTCCTCCATCCGGGCCTCCAGGGAGAAGGTGGTGTAGGAGAGCCCGAAGCCGAAGGGATAGAGCACTTTGTCTCTGGCAAAGGTCTCAAAGTAGCGGTAGCCTACGTAGATGTCCTCCTGGTAGAGGTTCCTCTTCTCATCGCCGTGGTTGCCGGTGGACGGATAGTCCGCTATGTCCCCGGCGATGGTGTCCGTCAGCTTCCCGGAAGGGGATACCGCGCCGGACAGCACGTCCAGCACGCCGTTGCCGCCCTCCTGGCCGCCCTGCCATACGTACAGCACAGACGAGGGCCGGTAGCGCTCCACCCATTTCATGTCGATGATATTGCCTACGTTCAGGAGCACCACCGTGCGCCGGAAGGCTCCGCAGACCAGGCGCAGCATGTCCTCCTCGTCCGCCGTCAGCAGGTAGCTGCCCGCCTCCGCCTTGTTGTCCTGATCCTCCCCGGCGGTCCTGGCGATGATTATGACAGCCGTGTCGGATTCCTCGGCCGCCTGGCCCACCAACTCCCCGGTGAGGGGCATCTCTTTCTGGAACCAGGGTTCTCCCGCCCAGCCCGCGCCTGCGTCAAAAGGGTTCTCCCTCAGCCATTCCCGGTAGGCGGCGGCAAGCTTCTCGTTCAGCACGAAGCTGCTCTCTTCCAGCGCCTCCCGGATGCCTGTCACATAGCTGGTGTTCACCATGCCGCCGGAGCCTGTGCCGCTCTTATAGTAGTTGAACTGCCCTCTGCCGAACAGGGCGATCCGCTCTCCCTCTCTCAGGGGAAGCACGCCGCCCTCGTTGCGCAGCATGACAGTCCCTTCCGCCACCACGGCCCTGGCCGTCCGGGCGTACTGTTTGATGTCAAATGTGTCGTGTCCCATTTTCTGCTCCTTTCCTGGGTATCTCTTTATTTGGAATTCATACTCACAAGCGACGAAATCTGCCGCGAAGTCCCCTGCAGCTTTCGCTCGTGAGTCGGGATGCAATGAAGAAGAGCTTTCACCAATCCAGCCGGCACTTTCCGGTTGCGCTATGAAAGTCCCGGCGCAGATAATACCTGTTTTTGGGGTCTGGTTCTATTTTCCCTGTGGGGGACGCCGGCGCCAGCTTCAGCAGCTGCCGCTTTTTCCTGTCCAGCAGAGTCACCTCCACGGTTCCTTTCGACAGTCGGGCTTCAAGGGTAAACTCATATGTCCTGCTTTCACGGAATCTTCCCGCATGCCTGACCCAGCCGGTACAGGAAATCACATCTGCCCTGTAGGCATTTTTGCCTGGACGGAATACGAACACAACGGCGGATTTCGAAAATCCCCTTTTTATTGTATACCATCCAGGCCCGCCGCGCAATTGCGGCAGATGTACTTATTTCGGCTCGGTCTATCATTTCTTATCCTTTTTTCGTTTACACCACAGGGCGGCTCCTCTGCGTTGGCGGCAGACTTCTCACTGCGGGCCCAGGCATAGGCATCCGGGATGCCGCTGTCAGGCATCCGAAGCGCTCAGTTCAGAATGAAATGCGCATAAAGCACATAGTTATCGTAATCTCCCGTCCCCCGGAAGTCCGTGACGCCTTTCCGGATCCGGTACTCCCCCGGCGCCAGCTCCCCGTACAGCCATTCCCAGTTCAGCTCCCGCCTTGTGGTGCCGTCCGGGGAAATCGTATATGCAATGTCATAAAATCCATAGTCCCCCTCCACCGCGATGGGCGCCTCCTCCCATTCGCCATCCTTTTTCACCTCTATGGCAAAATCGTCCCCGTCCTGCAGCTGCCCGGTGGGGGCATCCTTATCATACTGGCTGTAGCAGAGCATGGCCCCTGTGGAAGAGATTCCCTCCAGGAAAAGATGCAGGCCTATCCGTTCATTTTCCGATTCATTCTGATAGATATAGGCGCCGCCCTCCCGCACATCCGGGTCAAAGGTGAAAGTCTCCAGAATCTCCATCACGGCATCCTCATTTCCCTCCCACCATCCTTCCACCGAGCAGGTCTGAGCCACCACATCCCTCATAGGCTCTTTAAAGCCGATGAAATCCCAGTACGTATGGCCGTCGTAGGTGCCCTTCCAGGCCGGGTAGCCTGCCACCGTCACCTCCTCCTGGGAAAGCCCTGTGCCGCACACGCCGAAAGACCGTATATAGGCAATCTCCACAAATCCGATATCCGCATCCTCCGGGGAAAAGCATATCCCGTAGTCGCCAATGAGCAGGCTGTCGCTGTCCATGGGGCAGAGCTCATACTTCCACCCCTCCGGCACGGTCAGGGAAATCGCGCCGAAGGGGCCGCCCTGGGTCACCGTAGTCCCTGCGGCTCCGGGAGACCCTGCCATGTTTTTTCCATCGCTTCCCTTGTTTTCCGTTTCCTGCGGCGTTTTGCCCGGCGCTTCTCCATTGCTCCGGGCGGTGGTTGATTCATTTCCTGCGCTTTTCCCGCTGTCTCCGTCTTTTGTGCTGTCCGCTTCTTTCACGCTGCTGCCGCCTTTTGTGCTGTCCTCGTCCGGCATGCCGAACTCGACACTGCTTTCTCCCGCTTTTTCCGGCGCAGCCTCCACCCCGGCGCCATTTCCCACTGCAGTGCCTTCCTCCTTCCCGCAGCCGCCAAGTGCCGCCGCCATCACCGCCAGGCATCCCATCAGAGCCAATCCTCTTTTCTTCATACTTCTTTCGTCTCCTTTCCCTGCACATCTCTTATACCGCAGACCGTCAGGATTTACAGCGATGCCCCCGGAAAGTACCTGGCTGACGATCTGCAGTCTGGTTGTACTGTAAATTTAACCTGTGCGCAGTATATATGCTTATCTGAATAGACGAAAGACGCACCGAAAAGTTCCCCGGCGGGAATCAATCCCCAGATTCAGCCTTTCCCGATTGCGGATCCGGGTACTATGCCATCGAAGCAGCCGCCTGGATACCGGGGGAATCCGATTCCGCGAAAAGAACAGACGGGCGGGGCTGTCAGGGCACAGGAATCATGATCTTCAGCAGGAACTGGCCCTCCCGGGCCCTGACGCTGCACTGACCCCCGTAGCGCTCCACGGCCTTTCGGATATTGGGGAGGCCGAAGCCGTGGGCGCTCTCGTCCCGCTTGGTAGTCTTCAGCGAGGGCGCAGCCTCCGGCAGGGCATTGTTCTCCACGCTCACCACTAAAATGTCCCGGATGCGGCCCGCCTTGGCGACGATGGCCCGCCGTTCCTCGGGGAGCTTCTCGCTGGCCTCGATGGCATTGTCCAGGGCATTGCCGAAGATTGTGCTGATGTCCAGGGGATCTAAAAAGGCGCTGTCCTCCATGGAGAGCATGGCGCTGAAGGCGATCTTCCTCTCCTGGGCCTTGCCCGCCTTGTCCCGCAGGATGATGTCCAGAAATTCGTTTCCCGTATGGTAATAGTCCTCATAGGCGCCAATCTGCTCCTGCAGCCCCTGGACGGACCTGCGCAGCTCCTGTCCGTCCTCCGTCCGGGCCTGCAGCACCAGCAGATGGTTCTTCAGGTCGTGGTAGATGCCCCGCACCCGCTCCTCATCCTTCATCCGGTCCCTGTAATAATCCTGCTTCACCTCCAGCTCCCGGGCATGGCAGGCCGTGCGCACGGAGGCGCAGATATAAGCGGCGAGCCAGATGCAGCCGAAGCCGGAGAAAATGGAGGTCACGCAGATGGGGTAGACAATCACGGGATCCTCCGGCAGGAAATAGATAATGGTGAAGATGGCCACAAAGGGCGAGAGCATCAGGGCGTCCACCACCAGCCACATCCTGGCCGTCAGGTCGGATGTGATCCGGCGCAGATGCTTCTTTAAGAGCAGCCAGGCCCCTGTCCAGAACAGCAGCCGCACCAGCTGGAAGCCCGTGTGGATGGCGGTGCTGGCCAGAAGCTCCTGGCGCGTCCAGCCCTGGGACAGTCCCGACGGCGCGTGGGTGAGGCCGAAGAAGAGCCTGCTCCCTGCGTCCTGGGTCATATAGTTCACGGCGATCAGCGCGGGGCCAAAGACCAGTACGGCGCTGAGCTTCTCCATCCACCGCCCTCTGTGGAACAGGGCCACATAGGCCCCAAAGCCTGTCAGCACGCCTATCAGCCCCGGCAGGTCATTGGAGTAGATGACCGCGGGGGCCAGGAGGCTGCAGGCGAAGAATGCCAGAATCCGCAGCGCCCGATTCCGGCGCAGGGGCAGGAACGTGTGCAGCATCCAGCAGAAGACCAGCACATATCCCCACTCCAGCCCAAAAGACAAGATATCCAGAAAACGTATCATACCGCCATTCCTCCCCCGGGCGGAAGACAGCGTCCGCCTCTCCCTTCCATTGTAGCATCCGCTGCCCGAAACCACAAGACAGGCCCTGACGAAATCGTCAGAGCCTGCACCGGAAGATTCCCGCGGACTTGTGGATGAAGATCGCCCCTTCCCTGTCCATCCGCTGCCTGAGTAGGCCCCGCAGCTCCTCTCCCCGCTGCTCCAGGATGCAGGCGGCATTGCCCGGATAGGATGACACATAGTCGTAGATTGCCTCTATGTCGTCCACAATCAGGTCGTTCTCCTGGTCCATCCTCTCTATCCGAGTGAAATGAGGACGTAGCTGCTCCATGGCGTTCTCCAGCCGAAAGCCCCCGGTGATGCTGCGGAAGGGCATCTCGATCCTGGCATCGAAGACCTCCACGATTTCGTGCAGCTCCCGCATATGGCTGTCGCCTATGGTGGAGCACAGGAACCTTCCCCCGGGCTTCAGGCCCCGGGCGATCTCCCTCAGGCAGGCCTCCCTGCGCTTTACATGGTACAGCATATGGTTGGCCACGATGCAGTCATGGCTTTCCCTCTCCAGCACAAGGCTGTCCGCGTCGCAGATCCGGTATTCCACCCGTATCCCCTTTGCCTCCAAAAGTTCCCGGAAGGGGGACAGGTTCTCCCGGGCCTTCTCCAGCATCCCCTCAGACCGGTCCGTCAGCGTCAGCCGCAGCCCCTCCGGCAGCCTGCGGACATTTTCCTGCCACAGCAGTCCTGTGCCGCAGCCCAGCTCCAGGACCCTCTCCCCCGCTTTCAGCTCCAGGCGCTCATACACCCATTCCATCCACCCCAGAGGGCTGGTGCTGTAATCGTGGAGCCGGATCCTCTTCTCCAGGTTGTCCGCGGTCCTGTACTGCTCCTGTACCTTCTCCTCCTCCGTGAGGAGGTTCAGCAGCCGAATCAGGAAGCCGCATTTGTCCTTCTCCCGGCTGCTCTCCATCATCTCAATGGCGGAGATGATCTCCTCCAGCTGCCTTTTCTTCTGTATCAGCAGCTCCTTTTGCTCCGAGAGCCGCAGCTCCATGTTCCGGGACGTCATGATCTCCTCGATCCGCTGGAGGGAGAAGCCCAGGTATTTCAGCATCAGGATGCGCTGGAGCACGACCAGGGACTCCTGGTTATAGTAGCGGTATCCCGCCTCCGAATAGGAGACCGGCTTCAACAGGCCCTTCTCGTCGTAGAACCGGATGGTGCGCAGGGATACCCCCGCTATCCTTGCGATTTCGCCCGCGGTGTATAAGGTTTCTTCCATTTTGGACTTGCCTCCTTCTCTCTTCTTTCCTGTCTCCAAATGCTAAGTCCATCATACGGGGTGACGTTAGGGAACTGTCAAGAGGCTTTTTACGTTTTTTCCGAAAATCTGAAGATTATGTTGACAGCCGCTTCGGGATTGGATATATTACTCGGCGCCGATCAAGGTCAATGTGCTGCCGCTGATCAAAAAGCGGCATGCCTGGAAAGCCAGGGAACTGTACACGATGCTGGCGAAATGCTGCATGGCACAGTACGAGGAGTCCGGAAGCATCGGAAAACGATACCGCCGCGGGGACGCGATAGGCATTCCCTATGCGATCACGGTGGATGACACGACCCTGGAGCAGGACACCGTGACCGTAAGGGACAGGGATACGATGGGGCAGTGCGTGGTTCCCATAGGGGAATTGACTGCTTTTCTGGCAGAAAAAGATTTGCTGTAGCCCCTTCAGCCACGATATGTTCTTTCAACTAAGGACGGAAGCCACCACCCATGAGTGGGGCTTCCGTTTTTAACGCATATCCTCTTTCAGAGCATACTCCAGATAACGATCCTCCTCCGTGTCAACGAAGCTTTCTATGATAGACTTGGCATCCGTACATCCCATACTGAAATAAAATGCGATGGTTTCATAGGAGGAAATCGCCGAGATGAAAAGCCTATCCGCTTTTCTGTCCCTGGCACACAGGCATATCCGTTCAAACAAATTCCTCCCGATGCCCTGCCGTTTCCATTCATCGTCTACGAAGAGCATGGTCAGGTTCGCATACTTAGGTCCGTCTGCCGCGCCCTGCAGGGTTCCGTCCAGGGAGGCGAAGCCCACCAGTCTGCCTTCGGAAGCGAAAGCGCCTACCACAGCGCCTCCGCTGTCCGCCTGCCGGCACAGATACTGGGACAGCCGGATTCTCTTTTCCGCGTTCCACTGGCGGATTTCATCGGTTCTTACCAGCTCATAGGCATTTCCTTTTTTCACGTACTTATCCGTTATCCGCTGTATGTGGCGGAACGACTCCAGCAGCCCTGGATGCATCTGCGCCTGTTTCAGTTCTCTTATCTCTATCATACTGCCTTGCGCCCTTTCAGCCGCTCAATCTCCCGCTTCTGGCTGTCGATGCCCTCTCCTGAGAGGGTCTTGTGCTCCTCCCGCAGGCATTTGATGATGCGCTGCCTGTCCCGGATGGCGGCATCGAAGTCCCCCAGCAGCTCATGCACCTGGGCCATGGAGTGCAGGCCATCGGTAATCCTGGGCGGCTCCTGCATCTCGAAGCACTTCTCGTAGTCCGCCAGGGCCTCCTCATAGCGGCCCAGCTTTTTCAGGCCGTCCGCCCTGTCGCAGTAGGACTGCCATCTGTCCGGGAAATGCTCCACCGCTGCGTTCCAGTATTCCAGGGCTTTCTCCGGGTCTCCTTTGCCGAACATCACGTCACCCATGTAGACTTCATATTGTCCTGTCTTGGCTTCGGTGCGGATCTGCCGGATATAGGGGACTGCCTCTTCGAACCGGTCGTCGTCCAGGAGGTTTTCGATGATCGCGTAGAGCCCCCGGTAGTTGCCCGGATTCTTCTTCAGGAATTCCCTGAAATATTCTATGACTTCGAAATGGTTGTCGTACCACTCGTCCCCGCAGACTCCGTTGTTGGCTTCCAGGAACGCCACCCAGCCGCCCTTATCGTCAGGGGCCAGCTCCAGGGCTTTCTTGGCGTATTCGCTGGCCATGTCATGGTCACTGGCCGCCCTGTGGTTGTACAGATAGGCCAGGCAGCAGCAGGCCCGGACGTTCTTCGGGTCGCTTTTCAGCACGCCCTCCAGGAACCTGACGCAGTGGTCGAAGGTCTCGGGGGCGATGCGCCTCTCATGCCAGAACATGTTTTCGATCCGTTCAAATTCGGCTTCGTCCGAAAGCTGGAACAGCTCGTCGATGGTGACCCCGAAGAAGACGGCGATGCCAGGCAGCAGCGCGATGTCCGGCACGCTGGCTTCCGTCTCCCATTTGCTCACGGCCTGGATGGACACGCCCAGGTACTCCGCCAGCTCCTCCTGCTTCACTTCTTTCTCCAGGCGCAGATTCCTGATCTTTTTTCCGATTTCCATATACTTCCCTCCATTCAACTGTCGTTTGATTCTGTTCTTTATTATCAGGCGATGGATTCAGTATATATCATAAGTATCTGATTTTCAATCGAGGTGGATTCTATCTGATTCTACTATTGGTTGAATATATGAGATGCCCTGCATCGAACCGAATTCCCTGCATATACTACATAAGACAGCATCCATATGACTTTTTGTAATTTCATATTGAAATTACAGATATTATATGTTATGCTAACAACAGTGATTAGGTTGCAGAAACTTGCGATGCCTGCGACCGGAAGGAGGATCTCGGGCCCTCCTTTTTTTCAAGGAGAAGCCATGTCGAGAAAATCTTTCAGGCCCGTCAAGCCTTTTCTTACATACCAGGAGCTGCTTGTAAAGCTCTCTGATGACAAAAATCTCATTATCCCAGATTTGGAATCTGCGAAGTCCATATTGACAGATATCTCTTATTATGCCTTAATGAATGGTTACAAAAGCCTGTATTATGACAGGATAACCCGCCAATATGTTACGGGCACCAGCTTCAATGATATCCTGGCTCTGTGCAAGCCTGAAGGCAAAAATCAGTCTGCACTTCCACGCAGTATCGGAAAAAGAGCTTGCCCAATACCTGAAGGCGCTTACCCATTTCAGGAATGTCTGCGCCCACAATGAACGTCTGTTTTCATTCAGATGCCGTATCGATATTCCAGACACCCGTCTCCATGGCAAACTGTCCATTCCGCGGAAAGGGACGCAGTATCTCCAGGGCAAATCCGACCTGTTTGCTGTGGTGATCGCTCTGCGCTATCTGCTGTCCCAAAAAGATTTTTCCACGTTCCGCCAGGAGCTGTCGCGCCTGATTTCCACGCTGTTGAAGCAGTCTCCTATGTTGCCTGAGGAAAGATTACTGACAGCAATGGGATTTCCAGGAGGCTGGAAATCCCTTACCAGATACAGGCTTTAGCAGCTTTCCGCCTCCCTCTTCCTCCGCCTGGTCCGGATGCGCCGGGCCACAAGCGCGATGATTACCGCCAGCGCCGCAGCCCTCTTCAGGTTCCTTCTCCTGGTCTCCTTTATCTCTTCCTTCTCCTTTTCGCTCATAAACTGGTTCATAGACTGATTCCTCCCTTATCTTTAGACCATTCTTTCAGATTTTCTCTTTTACACATTTTCGCTTGCTTTTTCTCATACATGTCCTCTGCTTCACAGCCGAAGCCGCAGCAGTTTCCCCTCCTACCTGCTGACGATCCTGTAATAGGTCCTGGCCGTCAGGTTATACACGAAGACATACATCACTGCGAACACCAGGAAGCACGCCCCGGTACAGGCGATGAAGAGCTTCGTGTTCGTCAGCTGCATCAGTACCAGCAGCTTGGAGATCAGAGGGAACGCCGCCGTCACATGGATCCCCGCCACAATCAGCGGCAGGAAGAACACCGTCACCACCTGGGAGTGGATGGCGGACTTCACCTCATCCCGGCTCATCCCCACCTTCTGCATGATCGAGAACCGTTCCCTGTCGTCATACCCTTCCGAAATCTGCTTGTAGTATATGATCAGCACCGTGGCCATGACGAAGAGCACTCCCAGGAACACGCCGATGAAGAATAGCCCGCCGTACAGGGATATGAAGGATGACTTGGCCTCCGCCCGCGCTTCCGTCACGGCGCTGATTCCATTTTGGGCCATGCAGTCCAGCAAATCGTTGTAGAATGCGTTCTGCTCCTCCTCATCGGCGTCCATGTCAAAGCCGTAGACCTGTCTGATGCCCCTGGCGTTCTCCCCCAGAAGCTCCCTCTGCGCGTCATAAATCTCCAGAAGGGCCTCCCTGTCGGGAACCACGATATAGATGGTGTTGGACATATTGGCCGAGTATTGGCCGTTGCCCACAAAGGAATCCAGCTTCTCCGCTACCCTGTACTCCCTGCCGAGCAGCTTGAAGACAGGCAGGTCATAGGATGTCCGGTTGGAATAGACCATGACCTCACCTTCCTCCAGGGTCTTCCGCTCCTTCATGACAGCATTATAGTCATCCAGCGTAATCAAGAATAATTCATCCATATAGTCCAGCGCCGATGTCACTCCTATCTCATGGCTTTCCTCGTACTTATATTCGTGCGAGGCCGAAAGTCCCAGGTACAGATAGGCCATCTCGTTCTTCACAGCCAGGCCCCGCTCCCTCTGCAGGGCCCGGATCGCCTCGATGTACGCCTGGTTCCCCTGGGGCGCATCCCCCTTGAAGTAGACCATGATGTCCGCCGGATAGCGCTCCCTCACCACATCCTCCATGCCGATCATCAGGGAGGTGGTGGTGGACACCATCACCAGCACCATGGTGGACAGGACGCAGATATTGGCGAGCCCCACGGCATTCTGCTTCATGCGGTAGATCATCCCGGACACGCTGACAAAATGCCTTGTCCGGTAATAATATTTCCTGTTTTTCCGCAGGATCTTCAGAAGGGCGATGCTCCCGGCGGTGAAGAGCAGATAGGTCCCGATGATGACCAGCACCACTGCCACGAAGAACAGCAGCAGGGACGCCACCGGGTCACTGACCGTGACGGCGATATAATATCCGCCGCCTACAGAGACCAGCCCCGCCAGAGCCAGAAGCCATCTGGTGGAAGGCTCTTTCTCCCCCGCGTTCCCGGCCTGCAGCAGGGCGATGGGATCCGCCACATGGACCTGCCTGATGGCGTTGATGCAGATCAGGAGGAAAATCACCGCGAATATCTGCACTGTCTGCCCGATGACCCTTGCGGATACGAAAAAGCCTAAAGGCACACCGCCCCCTATGATTTTCCCCACAAGGAGATACATGGCCTTGTCCATGATTATGCCCAGGAGCAGCCCCAGGACCAGGCTCCCCAAGGCCAGATAGGCGGTCTCCCAGCCCAGCACCCAGGCCAGGTGGCGCTTCTCCATGCCCAGGATGTTGAAGACGCCGAATTCCTTTTTCCTGCGCTTCACCAGGAAGCTGTTCGTATAGAACAGGAAGATGACCGCGAACAGCGCCACCACATGGCTCCCTATGAACATCAGCTCGCTGAGATAGCCGCCGCCTATCATCTCTTTGACCCCCGGATTCTGGGACAGGGATTTGACGATATAGTACATGGCCACAGTGATGATGCAGGTGAGCATGTAGGGGACATACGTCCTTGCGTTCTTTTTCATGTTTCCTGCCGCTAATTTCGGATAGAAGCTCATCTTCATGCCATCATCCTCCTGCCTCTCTCTGCGGCGTCCCTGTTTCCCGTGGCCAGCAGGGTCAATGTGTCCGATATCTTCTGATAGAGCTGCTCGTTGGTGCTGTTCCCCCGGTAGATTTGGTGGAACACCTCCCCGTCCTTGATGAACAGCACCCGCCCCGCATGGCTGGCAGCCTTGGTGGAATGGGTCACCATGATGATGGTCTGTCCGTCCTCATTGATCTCGTTGAAGATCCGCAGCAGCCCGTCCGTGGCCTTGGAGTCCAGGGCCCCTGTGGGTTCGTCCGCCAGGATCAGCTGGGGATTGGTAATCAGGGCCCGAGCCACCGCTGCACGCTGCTTCTGGCCGCCGGATACCTCATAGGGGTATTTCTTCAGGATCTCCCGGATGCCCAGCCTCTCCGCGATGGGCCCAAGCCTCCTTTCCATCTCCCTGTAGTCCTTGCCGCTGAGCACCAGGGGCAGGAAGATATTGTCCTGGATGGAAAAGGTGTCCAGGAGGTTAAAGTCCTGGAACACGAACCCCAGGTTGTTGCGGCGGAAGGCTGCCAGCTCCTTCTCCTTCACGTTCCAAAGGCTCTTCCCCGACAGGAGCACCTGCCCGCCGGTGGGCCTGTCTAATGCCGCCAGGATATTCAGGAGCGTGGTCTTGCCGGAGCCGGACTCGCCCATGATCGCCACATATTCGCCCTGCTCCACGGAGAAGGACACGTTAGCCAGCGCCTGGACCTGATTGCCCCCGAAGCGCGTGGTATAGACCTTTCTAAGGCTCTGTGCCTCTAATAGAACCATATGAATCGACCTCCTTGCTGTTTGCTGTGTTTTGTTCTTGGAACTATCCCTATTCTACAAAAAAACGGAAAGTACCGACATCGAATCGAGTGACATTTCCGCCGTTTCATGTGACATTTTTGTAAGCCTTCCGTAACCCGCCCCTGCAAAACGCTTTACACTTTATCCCTCTTTTGTTATAATGGCATTAAGAATGAAAAAAGATGCCATCATCAGAAAGTGAGGGATGCCCATGCCAACTGATATCCAATTCAAAGACGATCTCAGAAAAGAAGAAATCCGAATCGAAGACGAACTGGAACTGCTCGCTAACAAGGAGTATGACAAGCTCAAGAAAAAGCTGGAGCGCGACTTAAAAAGGGTAAAAGAAAGCCTCCAGGATTAGAGCCGTATCCGCTATTCCACCCAGAGCGCGTCCCTGTGCAGGTCTATGGAGAACGTTGTGCCCTGTCCTACTGTGGACTCCACGCCAATCTTATGGGACAGCTTCTCCGCGGTGAGGCGGCACAGGTAGAGGCCCAGCCCTGTGGACTTCTTGTCCGCCCTGCCATTGTACCCGGTGAAGCCCTTCTCGAATATCCTGGGCACATCCTCCGGGGCGATGCCGATTCCGGTATCGGCAATCCGGAGTATTTTATCCGGTGTGACGGAGATGGTCAGGCTGCTGTTCCTGGCGTACTTGACGGCATTGGACAGAATCTGCTCAATGATGAACAGCAGCCACTTCTCGTCCGTGAGCACCGTGACGTCCGTGGGCTCATAGGTCAGCCGGATCCGGTTCCGCACCAGCTGGGGCGCGTATTTGTGGATGGCCTGGCGCAGGATCTGATCCAGGGCGTACTCCCGGAACAGGAAGTCGGAGGAATCGCTCCCCAGGCGCATCCAATTCAGCGCCATCTCCACGTACTGCTCTGTCCGGAACAGCTCTGCCAGCAGCTCCCTGTTCTCCTCTGTGTCCTCCCCCTGGAGGGTCATGCGCATGACGGAGATAGGAGTCTTGATCTGATGCACCCAGGTGGTGTAGTAGTCCATGCTCTCCCTGCGCTCCCTCTGCCTCTCCCGCAGGTTCCTGTCATAGGCCTCTTTCAGGCTCCTGACCATCTCCTGGTAGTCCGCCTCCGCCAATGTCTGGGGCTTCGGAAGCTCTTCATCCAGGATTTCCACGTTCTGCAGCAAATTTATGCGCGCTTTGTGGGCATTATAGTAGAAAAAGAAGGAGACGCACAGTACCACCGCCCCCAGAAGGACGCACAGCCCTCCCGCGTACAGCACCGCTTCCGTCTCCATGTCGTACAGGTAGAAGACCACCGCATAGATTCCGGCGAAAGCCGCAAGGAGCGCTGCCGTCCGGCGGCGCTGCCACAGAAACTGCCACAATATGCCATACCACTTCTCCTCTTCCATATCATATACCTCCCCGGGCGCTTCTCGCCCACGCCAATCAAGATATCCCCCCTGGCCGTTGGCAATCCGCTCCATTGCAAGGACTCCCGAACCGGCGGAACCCTCTGCGGTTCCACTGCCTGATGTCAGTCCAGATCTGCTCCGCCGCCCTGTCTGCGGCAAAGCGGCATGGCTCCCTGTCGAAAACCATCCATCTGTTTTCCCTCACTCCGCGATACTTGATTATAGAAAGCTGTCCTTGCTTTCTATAATATTCCCTTATTTGATTATAGAAAGCCGTCCTTGCTTTCTATAATATACCCGCTTCCCACCTTGGTAGCGATGAAGTCCTTGAGCCCCGCGCCCTCCAGCTTCTTCCGCAGCCTGGTGACGTTCACCGTCAGGGTGTTCTCCTCCACATAGGCATCCATCTGCCACAGCTTCGTCATCAAAGTGTCCCGGCTGACGATCCTGCCCTTATTCTCCAGCAGGGTCTGCAGGATGCGGAATTCGTTCTTGGTCAGCTCGATGCGGTTCCCCTCATAGGTGAGGGAGGTGTTGTTCAGGTTCAGCACCGCGCCCCTGTGCTCCAGCACGGGAACCTTTCCCGCCATATCGTAGGCCCTGCGCAGCACGGCCTGTATCTTAGCGACCATCACCTGAGGATCCACCGGCTTGGGGATGAAATCGTCCCCGCCCATGTTCATGGCCATGACGATGTTCATATTGTCGGAGGCCGAGGACAGGAAGACCACAGGCACATTGGAAATCTTCCGAATCTCGCTGCACCAGTGGTAGCCGTTGAAGAAGGGCAGCATGATGTCCATCAGCACCAGGTGTGGGTCGTATGACGCGAAAGCCGAGATGACATTCCTGAAATCCGTGACGCACTGGCACTGGTTCCCCCAGGCCTCAATCTGTTTCTGCATGGCGTCCGCCATGGGCTGGTCGTCCTCTATAATCATGATGCGGTACATATCTCCTCTTCCCCTTCCTGATTCTGAGCCTCTCTTCGTCCGGCGCTCCCGCGTCCGGTTCCTCCACACATCCGTTTTGTATCGTATATACAATTCGCAATGCGGCCGTATTAGCGGCTCCGCCGTTGTTGTCCGGCTCCATGCCAAAAATTTCCCCGCCCTCTTCGTCCAGATAGATGTCAATCCGCACGCCGTGGCTTTTCGGTTCTTTCCCGTGCCAGACCTTCTGGGGCACTACCGTAAGATGCCCTATCCTGCGCTGCGGGATACATTCCAGGATAAAGCGGGAAGCCTCCTCCCCATACCTCTTGTGGGCCGTCAGGCTATAGGCCAGAAAGTCGTATACCAGGTTCATGTCTGCCAGTTTCTTCATCTCTCCTCCTGACAGGAGCGCGCTCACCATCCCCTCCTGCCTTGCATAAATGATTTTGGGTTCCAAAGCATAGAGTTTCCGAGTGAGATTTAGATGATTTGAAGCTCATATATGGCCGTTCCAGAAATGAATATGCTTTCTGAGATAAGGATATCATAATTTCCGGCATTGTCAATACTTATTCGAAAAGGACATTTCCCAGATTCCCCTTGACATTGACGCAGCGTCAAGTGCTATAGTAATATCAGACGCCATACCCGGAAAGGAGCCTTCCCATGAGCCTGATGAAAATCACGGACCTGACAAGACAACTGGGCCTGTCCTCCCGCACCCTGCGGTACTACGAGCAGGAAGGGCTAATCAAAAGCACGCGCCTACCGTCAGAATCCTATCGTTATTACGACGAATCCGCCGTCCAGCGGCTGCAGCAGATTATGATACTGCGCAAAATGCAGATTCCCGTCAGGGAAATCTTCCGTATCTACGAAAATCCGGAGATTGCTACCCTGGTGAAAGTATTCGCGGACAAGATAGCGGAAATCGACCGGGAGGTCACTGCCCTGTCCGAGCTGAAGGAAATCATCAATACCTTTCTCCGGGAAATGACTGCAAAGGGCATTAAGCAGATTTCCGCCCTGCCCCTTCTTTATGAAGAGATGGAAAAGCAGATGGAGTTGTTGGAAAGCCAGGGCAGCCGGGAGGATTCGGCCGGACCGGTCAGCGGGAACAGCCAGTGCGATAGGGCACAGCCTGACAGCCATCCGGGGGAAAGCTGTCCCCCAGGGCACTGCGGCCAGGCCGCCAGCCCCGGACAGCCCATTGCGGTACAAGACCCCCAAGCTGCCCTCCGCCGCCTGAATCGCCTGCAGGAGCAGCTTTCCCCCCGTCCGGATGCCGCCATCCTCTATCTGCCCCCCATGCGCGTCCTCACCTCCTGCCTGAAACAGAACCCTCAGGAGTCGGACATCACCGGCTTCTGGCACACGGTACAAGCGCTGGGCCTTTCCCTTGGAATGCCGGGCGGGCATGAACGGTTCGAGTACCAGAACGGCCCCCAGGGCGCAGTGATGCTCCGGATAGAGGACAGCTTCCAGAACCGCACCGCTTATCTGGACATCCCCTTTCCCGGCGGGCTCTACGCCTCCGCGAACCTCTATGTGGATGAGGGCCTGGAGGAGCAGTTTGGCCGATTGGTGGGAAGCTTTGACGACAATCCCTTTTACGAAATCGACTACACCCATGAAGGCAAGCTGCGCCGCCATGCCCTGCTGGAGAACCTGATCTCCCCGGACCAGCGCCGGGATCTGGTCAGCCTCCTGGTGCCCGTGAAGCAGCGCTTGACCGACCCTGCCTATTTCGAAACGCCCACAGAGCTGCCCCCGGGCTCCATCACCGTGGAGGAAATCCTGTCCGGGAACCCCGTCCTCTGGGAGCGGGACGTGCCCCTGGACAAAGTGACCCCCATCAACGATCCCCATTACCGCATCCTGGAGAACGGGGAGGCAGAGTACACCGGATGGATCAGCACCCGTGTGCTGAACACCAATGTGGCCGTGAAGCTGCCTTTCCGGGTGGATATGGAATTCCGTCTGGGAGGGGACGATGAACGGTTCGGCTATGGCTCCGAGGAGGGCTGCCTGATTTTCTACCACGGGGCAGAGCCGGACTGCTACGCAGGCGGCGTCTCCCTGGGTAACCTAAGCCAGAACGGCTTCGGCATCAACATGGGCAACCAGCCCTCGGAGAATCTGTCAAAGGCCGCCCTGCATCGGGAGGCCATCGTATTCCGCCAGCCCTGCTTTTATGACCTCTACGAGTTTCCCGGCCGGGGCGGCGTCCGGGACAGGGGCTATAACCAGGTCACATGGATCATCGGCCCCACCCACCTGGCCGTGATCATCAACGGGGAGATCCGCTACTGCGGCACAGGCTTCCCCTACATGTCCCTGGACTTATCCCGCACCGCCCCCGGGGACATCATCATCGGCTCCAACGGCCAGGGCATGAAATACTTCCGGTCCATCCGCGTCTCCCAGCTGGCCCATGCCCCGAGAATCAGATTACAGAAGGAGGAACTTCTCATGACCACGAAACAGAGCAACAACATCACCCCCATCATCCACCGCCTGGTGACGGACGAGTACGGCGAGAACTACTGGTTCAATGGCTGCGCCAGATATGTGATGGAATGCCTTGGGGAGACGGATTACGACTACAATTTCTTCGCCGGCCTCACCGGGGACGTGTTCACCCAGTACTATCCCAAGGGCGAATTCCGGGGAGAGGGCATAACCAGCTATATGCTTGCCGAGGGGCCCCACAGGAGCCTTCAAGAGGCCGACAGCTCCTTTGTTTTGGTTCCCGGGGAGACTGGCTTCATCGAGGCGCTTTTCGAAAAATGCGGCTACGCCAGCACCTTCGTCCCCCGCAAAGACCTTTGCAAAAACCCGGACATGTATGTCCAGACCTTGGTCTCCTACATCGACAGAGGAATCCCCGTCATCGTCTGGGGTCTGGGGGAGCCACCCGCCGGCGTACTGGTGGGCTATGAGGAGTATGGGAAGACATTGCTGTACATCACAGGGAACAACAACCGGCCGGAGCGCCTTTCCCTGGAGAGCTTCCTGGCGCAGAACGAATTCTCCAACCCCGGCTGGATCTTCATCGGCAGCAAGAAGGAGACGCCCTCCCTGGCCTGGCTGTACCGGGAGGCCGTCCGCGTCCTGCCCAAGCTCCTGGCCACCGAGACGGAAAGCTTCTACTTCGGGGCATCCGCGTTCCGGGCCTGGGCGGCGGACATCGAGGGCGGAAGGTTCGACGACGTGAAGCCGGAGGAGTTCGACCCCTGGAGCGCCCACACCGCCTATGTCTGCGGCCTGGCCACCAATGCCAGCTGCTGCCACGCCTTTCTGGAGAAGGCCATGGCGCTGAATCCCGACCTCAATTTCCTGCGAGAGGTCAGCGCCCTCTACAACCGCTGCGGGGAGATGTGGAACCATGACGGCGGTGCAGACCTGGAGGCCCTGGGCGGCGGCTTCAACGTGACCCTGGAGGCCCTGCAGAATCCGGCCAGGCGCAGCCCCATCGCACAGAAGCTGCGGGACTTCGCCGAAGTGACCGAGGAAATCAGGCGGGTATTGCAGCAGGGGGTGGATAGCTGCTTTTGAGCTCCTGGCCGGGAATCCGAGAGAATGGGCAGCTTTGCGCAAGTGGAAAGCTGCCCTGAATGGGAATCCTGACAAAGAGGTCGGCTGCCTCTTTACAGCTTTGCCTGGAACTCTTCCACGCTGGCCGACCCTGCTGCCAGCAGCAGCCACTGGTTCAACTTTTCCGTATCTGTCTGGGCGGTTATGACTCTCTCCAACCGAGGCTCTATCTCTCCCTTTGCTGCCAGCAAAAGCAATATATCCTCTGCTTTCCCCTCTGTCCTTATACGCTTCTCAATCTCACAAGCCTTCATATACGCAAGCCCCACTTCCCTATCCGACTTTACTTTCGCCACCATCTCATGCAGCCTTGCCAGGCCCGCGGACTGAGCGTTCTCCGCAGTGGAATGCTCCATGTACCTGGCGAGCTGCTTAAGCTCCTCCGCTGGCTCTCCTTTTGTGCCTTTTGTATACAGGAATATCGTCCAAGCCCCGTCCTCATAGGGCAGATCCGGTTCCTCCACACATCTGTTTTTGATTGTATATACCATCCGCTTCCGCCCGAACGGATCGTATGTAGCGATAAATATCACCACCACGTTCCGCAGGGTACTGTAGTCATCCCCTGCCGTCAGGTTCCCCGCGTCTATCTTTGCATGGTAGAACCGCACCCTCCGGGGCAATGCGGCCACACTGTCGGCTCCGCCGTTGTTGTCCGGCTCCATGTCAAAAATCTCTCCATCCTCTTCGTCCAGATAGACATCCAGCCGCACGCCGTGGCCTTTCGGCTCCTCGCCATGCCAGACCTTCTGGGGCACTATCGTAAGATGCCCTATCTTGCGCTGTAAGATACATTCCAGGATAAAGCGGGAAGCCTCCTCCCCATACCTCTTGTGGGTCGTCAGGCTATAGGCCAGAAAGTCGTCTACCAAGTTCATGTCTGCCAGTTTCTTAATCTCTCCTCCTTCTGACAGGAGCACACTCACCGTACACTCCTGCCTTGCATAAATGATTTTGGGTTCCAAAGCATAGAGTTTCCGAATGAGATTTAGATGATTTGAAGCTCATATATGGACGTTCCAGAAATTAATATGCTTTCTGAGATAAGGATATCATAATTTCCGATATTGTCAAGACTAATTCTCAAAACTCAAAATCTGCATTGCGCATTGCCGCTATGGGGAGAGTATGGTAAAATGTCCATATTACAGGAACCGCTTCGCGAACCCTGTAATCAAAGATCTATTCCTGGCAGAAAGGCCGAATCTCCCAAAAGGCGGTGACTCCATGGCTATCCGTTTCGCCATATGCGATGACGATGAAGAACAGCTCCAATCCCTGAAAAATCTCCTGTCAGAGTGGGCCCACGGGACGGCCCTCTCCTTTGAGGTGCGCACATTCCCCTCCGCGGAGGCCTTCCTCTTCGCCTATGCGCAGGACAGCGCCTACGACATCCTTATACTCGACATCGAGATGAAAGCCATCTCCGGCATAGAGCTGGCAAAGCGCATCCGGAAAGAAGACGGGCGCGTAGAAATCCTCTTCATCACCTCCCACTTCGAGTTCGTCAGCGAAGGCTACGAGGTGGACGCGCTGCACTACCTGACCAAGCCCGTGGCGCAGGACAAGCTGTATGCCGTCCTGGCGAAAGCCCTGGACCGTCTGCACACAGAGCCGCCCTCCGTCATCATCTCCTGCGAGGGCGAGACCGTGAAGCTGCACGAGCCGGACATCCTCTATGTGGAAGCCTTTCTCCACTATATCTCCATCCACACGGCCAAGAGGGAATACCGGATAAAGGAGAGCATCTCCTCCTTTGAGAAACGCCTCACCGATGATTTCTTCCGCATACACCGTTCCTATCTGGTCTCGCTGAAAGCCGTCACCCGGATTTCCCGCACGGAAGTCACCCTGGAGGGAGGGACGCTGCTGCCGCTGGCCAGGGGAAAATACGATGCAGTGAACCGGGCCTTTATCGAGAGGAACTAGGAGAAGCGACATGAGAAAGAAAACCTACCTGAACCTCATAGAATACCAGACCGAACAATCCCGCCAGCATCTGGCGGAAGTCCAGGGCATCTACCGGGAGATGCGCGGCTACAAGCATGACTTCCACCACCACCTCCAGACCCTGAAGGGCCAATTGGAGGCAGGGGAGACAGAGCGGGCCCTGGCCTATATCGCCCAGCTCGACCAGCAGCTCATGACCGTGGACACCCTGTTGAAGACCGGCAACGTAGCCCTGGACGCCATCCTGTCCGCCAAGATCTCCCAGGCCAAAGCCCTGGGCATAGCCGTCACCGTCAAGGCCAATGTCCCAGGCACCCTCCTGCTCTCCGACCTGGAGCTCAGCATCATCGTGGGGAATCTCCTGGAGAACGCCATCGAGGCCTGCCAGTGCGCCAAAGGAGAGCGCTTCCTGCGGCTCTTCCTGGGAATGAAAGGAAAGATGCTCTACTTCTCCATGCTCAATTCCGCCGGTGCGAAAGCCTCCAAAAAAGGAAAGCTCTTCTCCTCCGGCAAAACAGGCCTCCATGGCTTCGGCCTGCGCCGGGCCGAAAGCATCCTGGAGGCCCACGGCGGCTGGTGCAAGTACAACAGCGAGGACGGGGCGTTCACCTCCGAGTTCCTGGTGCCCGCCGTGGAATGATTTTCTGCAAGGCTGATTCGATCGGCTTCGAGTTGACAGTTAGTCTTGTGCCATAAAGCTGATTATGTTATTATTTAAGGAGGAACCTGTTGTTTTTGCCTAAACGAAACTGTGAGGAGGAGCTGGAATGAAACTGATTTATGCGATTGTGGAGAGGGACAATGCGGAGCGCGTGACGGATGCTCTGAACAGCAAGGGATATCAGGCGACAATGATTTCCTCGACAGGAGGTTTCCTGAAAAAGGGGAACTCTACAATCATGACCTGTACAGAGGACGATAATCTACAGGATGTAGTCAAAGTCATAAAGGCCGTATGCGGAGAGCGGGTCTCCGTGGACGTGAACGTTCCTTATAACGCAATGGTACAGGGGACGCAGTCCGCGCCCATATGGGCCGGCGGCATCAGGCAGACAATCCAGGTGGGGGGAGCAGTCATTATTGCCGTAGAGGCCTGCTTCTAT
This sequence comes from uncultured Acetatifactor sp., assembly GCF_948601915.1. Taxonomy (NCBI): domain Bacteria; kingdom Bacillati; phylum Bacillota; class Clostridia; order Lachnospirales; family Lachnospiraceae; genus Acetatifactor; species uncultured Acetatifactor sp. Next base: position 46,123 of record NZ_CAPDXS010000018.1, read on the forward strand.
GAAAAAATCTAAATTCCATTTCCTTTTACAGAATGTCTGTCAAAGGCAATTCGTGCCCTGTTGAACGCAATTCGTGCACGGATTGCCTTTTTCTGTTCTCCTGGGTTACAATGAAAGACGTAAGGAAGCGTCAGACACTTCCTTAGGAAAAACAGACAGGAGGACATCCCTCATGAAAGAAAACAGGAAACCAAAAACCAGGCCCTATCGCTCCACCCTGGACAACGCCCTCTGGAGCTTCCGGGAAATCCTGCGGGAAGCGCCGATTGCTTTCCTGCTATTGGCGCTTGCGGTGCCCCTGAACATATGCCTCGCCTACACAGAGGTCTATCTCCCATCCCTTGCGGTGGCGGAGGTCACGGCACAGGCCTCCCTGGCCCACATGGCGTCCCGCATAGGCCTGGTCATCGCGCTGATGCTGGTATCAAGCGTGCTGCTTACCTTTTCCGGGCGAATGTCCGAAAACTATCTGTCCATATACACCTTCCGGCAGAGCATAAAAATAGAGCGCAAATCCATGACCTGCTTTTTCCAGAACTACGAGAGCAAGGACATCCGGGATCTAAGCGACAGGGCCTCAAGGGCCACGCAGCTCTGGAACGGCGTCTGCCCCATCTCCGACGTGCCCCTGCGCAGCCTGAAGCTGATAGAGAATTTCCTCTGCTATCTCCTGTTCGGATCCGTGATATCCTTTGTCAGCCCCCTGCTTGCGCCGATTCTCACCATCGCCCCCGCCGTGAACTGGTTCTGCGCCAGGGCATACCGCAACTGGGAATACGCCCACCGGGACAGATGGACGGACATCGACCGCCGATTGTGGTACGTCCAGGGCGAGACCGCCGATTTCAGGGCGGGCAAGGATATCCGCATCTACGGAATGGCCGGATGGCTCAGGCAGGTCTATTCCGACCTGTGCGGCCAGCGGGCCTTCTGGAACAGGCAGATGGCCTGGAGGAGCTTCCTCTCCCGGATAGCAGACCTTGTAGTCATCCTGCTGCGGGACGGCGCGGCTTATGCATTATTGATAAAAATGACACTGGAAGGCGAACTGACAGTGGACAGATTCCTCCTGTACTTCTCGGCCATCTCCATGTTCGCCGCCTTCATCGGCAACATCATGACCGAGTGGAACGGCATCCGCTCCACCAGCCTGGCCGTCTGCGACTTCCGCCGGTACCTGGACCTCCCGGAACAGGACGGCACCGGAGAGGCAGACGCGGACGACCATCTGCACAGCGCCCCGGAGATTGCCTTGGAGCATGTATCCTTCCGCTATAAGGATGCCGGGACCGACACCCTGACAGACTTGAGCCTGACCTTAAAGCCCGGCGAGAAGGTGGCCCTGGTAGGCTTGAATGGCGCGGGCAAGACCACCCTCGTAAAGCTCCTGTGCGGCCTCTATCTCCCCACGGAGGGCGACATCAGGATAAACGGCGTCTCCGCCCGGAAATTCCGCCGAAATGACTACTACCGCCTCTTCGCCCCGGTCTTCCAGGATGTGCAGACCGGGTTCTTCTCCCTGGCGGAGACCGTGTCCGGGCAGATCGGAACCGGTACGGACTTCGACCGCGCCGAACAATGCTTGAAGCTGGCGGGACTGGGCGAAAAGCTGGCCTCCCTGCCCCAGGGGATACACACGAAGCTGGACAAACAGCTTTACGAGGACGGCATAGCGCTGTCCGGCGGCGAAGCCCAGAAGCTGATGCTGGCCAGGGCCCTCTACAAGGATGCCCCCATCCTTGTGCTGGACGAACCCACCGCGGCCTTAGACCCCATCGCGGAGAACCAGATTTATCTGCAATACCAGGAGATGACCCAGGGGAAGACCTCCCTGTTCATCTCCCACAGGCTGGCCTCCACCCAGTTCTGCGACAGAATCCTGTATCTGAAGGACGGCCGGATCGCGGAGGAGGGAACCCATCACGACCTGATCGCCTTAGGGGGCGAATATGCGGCACTCTATGAAAAACAGAGCTGCTGGTATAAGTGTGAGAAGAAGTTCTAAGGCAGCAAAGCACGCTGCCTAAGAACTTCTAGGCTCGCAAGCGAATGAATTCGCTTTGCAAGCCAGTCTCACACAGAAGAATGCCCAAAGTGCGGGCATTCTTCAGGCGCGTCTTTTGCGCTTTGACTTGCACCGATTTATAGTTTTTTTGGCAAATGCGCAGAAGTGCGCGGAAAGGTATAGATATGAAATTCACAGAACATATACAGATTTCCGAAAGGGCCATACGGCATCTCTTTTC
>NZ_CAPDXS010000019.1:0-19541 GCF_948601915.1 uncultured Acetatifactor sp.
AGTGTTTATGCGGGATATCGGCTTTTGTAAACTATTCAAGTGTTTAAAACGGGATATAGTTTCGCCTATTCCTTGTCAACAGACAAAACGCGAAGTCGGGCAGGAGATGCCGGTTTTCGGCCGCGCCCACTGCCCGTCTTTACGAAAATAAGCTGTTCTATATCTCGTTTTCCGTTTATGCCATCTCGACTACAATGCCGTGGGCGATTCCTGGCACGCTCATGCCCTCGTTGAAGCTGGTCTTGCTCAGCAATGCGCCAGTGGGCATGAAGAGCACCTTTTTCCAGTTGCCCTCCTCCAGCTGCTTCAGGATATAGGCGGACAGCGTCACGGCGCTGCAGCCGCAGCCGCTTCCCCCGGCATGGGTGTCCTGGGAGGCCGCGTCATATATCTCAAGGCCGCAGTCCATATGCTGGTCGGATATGTCTATCCCCTTCTTACGGAGCAGGTCGATCAGAACCCGCTGGCCCACCTTTCCCAGGTCGCCGGTGATGATTTTGTCGTATTCTTCCGGTTGACCGGCAAAGTCAGTGAAGTGCTGTTCCAGGGTGGAAGCCGCTGCCGGAGCCATGCATGCCCCCATGTTCATGGAGTCCTTCAGGCCGTAATCCACCACTTTCCCCACGGTCATGGCGCTGATCCGGGCTCTGGCTTTCCGCCCTCCTCCCTCCGGTTCATCCGTCAGCACAAAGGCCCCGCTGCCTGTGACAGTCCAGGTGGCGGAGAGGGGCCGTTGACTGCCATAGTCCAGGGGGAAGCGGAATTCCTTCTCCGCGCTGGCGAAATGGCTGGAGGTGACGCAGGCAACCTTGTCGGCAAACCCGCTGGCGATGCTCATGGCCCCCAGAGCCAGCGACTCTCCGCAGGTAGAGCAGGCGCCGTACACGCCCAGCAGGGGAATCTGATAGGAAGAGATGCCGAAAGAAGTGGCCATGGATTGACCCAGCAAGTCACCCGCAAAGATATAGGAAATGTCTTCCGGCCGCAGACCCGCCTTTTCCAGAGCCAGTCCCACAGCCTCTTTCTGGAGGGCGCTCTCCGCCTCCTCCCAGGTCTTGCAGCCGAACATGTCGTCCCGGCCTACCTTGTCGAACAGCAGGCCCAGGGGGCCCTGCCCCTCCTTGGTGCCCACTACGCTGGCGCTGTTTAAGATATATACTGGCCTCTCCAGCCGGACGCTGGCTCTGCCCAATTTCTGATTCATAGATTTTCCTCCTGGTTTTAGTTCTGGATGGAGCAGACACTGTTGTAAATCAGCTATTTCTTAGCTGGACTGTCTCCCGTTCCAGATACGGTTTTAACTGAATTTTATTGTTTCCAAAGGAGGTAAATCTATTCTTTGAATTGTATGCGTTGTCTCCAGCATCGTAAGGCCGTCCAACAAGACAGCCCGGAAAAGGGATTCCCGGGCCTCTCTCAAATCCCGGGGCGTCTGCCCTCTGGAGCTGAAAGCGGCTATGTCCCCTTTCAGCTGCCGCAGCACGCCCACAGAATTATTTCATACGGGAATCCCTCTCCTTCTCACTGTCCCGCTCACTCGTATTTCTCGGCCTGGGCGCGGATCAGTTCCGCGTCTTCAAAATAATTGATGCGCATGGCGCTCTTGACCTCGGACAGAGTTCTTGCCGCCACCTCCCTGGCCTGGTCGGTGCCCTTCTTCAGGATGTCATAGATGGCGGGGATGTCCTTCTCCCACTCCTTCCTGCGGTTCCGGATGGGCTCCAGGGTCTCCTGCATGATGTTGTTCAGGAATTTCTTCACCTTCACGTCCCCCAGGCCGCCCCTCTGGTAGTGGGCCTTCAGCTCGTCCAGGTTCGCGTAGTCGGGCAGGTATCTGCCGAAATGCTCCTGCCTGCAGAAGGCGTCCAGGTAGGTGAACACTGTATTGCCCTCCAGATGGCCAGGGTCGCTGACCTGCAGGTGCAGCGGATCTGTGAACATGCTCATGATTTTCGTGCGCACTTCATCCGCCGTGTCCGCCAGGTAGATGCAGTTGCCCAGGGACTTGCTCATCTTGGCCTTGCCGTCCGTGCCCGGGAGCCTGCGCCTGGCCTCGTTCTCCTGCAGGAGGGCCTCCGGCTCCACCAGCACCGGGGCGTACACCGTGTTGAACTTGTGCACGATCTCCCTGGTCTGCTCGATCATGGGCAGCTGGTCGTCCCCCACGGGAACCGTGGTGGCCTTGAAGGCGGTGATGTCAGCCGCCTGGCTGATGGGATAGGTGAAGAAGCCCACCGGGATGCTGGACTCGAAATTCCGCATCTGGATCTCGCTCTTCACGGTGGGGTTGCGCTGGAGCCTGGCCACTGTGACTAAGTCCATGTAGTAGAATGTCAGCTCGCACAGCTCCGAGATTTGGGACTGGATGAGCAAAGTGGACTTCTCCGGGTCAAGGCCGCAGGCGATATAGTCCAGCGCCACCTCGATGATGTTCTGGCGCACCTTCTCCGGGTTCTCGATATTGTCCGTGAGGGCCTGGGCGTCCGCGATCATGATGAAGGTCTTCTTGTACTCGCCGGAATTCTGCAGCTCCACCCGCCTGAGCAGGGATCCGATATAGTGGCCTATGTGCAGCCTGCCCGTGGGGCGGTCGCCTGTGAGGATGATTTTGTCGCATGCTTTGTTTTCCATGATAATTGTCTCCTTTATACGGGATGTCTGCGGCCCGGGGAATGGCCACGGTGGCCGATGTGACCGTTTCCGGACATCGTGACCTCTCCTGGCCGCTATGACCGTTCCTGGACATTGCACCCCTTCCTGGCAATGACAGAGGACTTGGCACCATCCCTGGCCAACACCCATTATAGCACTTTGATAATAGAATCGCTCTTTGATTATTATATCATGGATTTGCGGATAGGCAATCTTATTTTTGAACTTCTTTTCGCCTTTCTTTCCGTCTTTTTGGGCCTTCTTTCGGTCTTCTTACAGCCTTCCGGGGCCGTTCATGCCAGAAAGAGTTTTGCCAGAAAAAAGCTCACTATGAAACCGATTGCCGCGCTTCCAAGCGCGTACAGCACCGTTTGGTAGTGACGTTTTCCAAGCTCCTGCTGGGTCTCCATCTCGTCCAGCCGCCGTCCTTCCGTAAACGCGACGATTTCTTTGTAGGTATGGATGTCATTGTCCTTTTTGACTTTCTCCACCTTCACCGCAAAATACATTGTGACCCCAGCCAGCGCTGCCCATGGAATGAGCGCGTACCAGCCCATCCACGCGGCAAGGGGCACCGCCGAGAGCACTGTCAATGCCAGGAGCGCCGCATAGATGTTTCCATAGCGGTTCAGCCTCCTGATTTCCGTTTCCTTGATTTCTTTTCTCATGCGTTCAACATCTCCTTTTATCAATTGGTCAAGGGATATGTCGAACAGTGTGCTTAACAGCAACAGGCTGTGGATATCCGGGTAATTCTTATTCGTTTCCCAGTTAGAGACAGTCTGCCTGCTGACGTACACCTTTTCGGCCAGCTGCTCCTGTGAGATTCCCATATTGCTGCGATACTTCCTGATCTGCGCTCCGACTTCCAATTTTCCTCTCTCCTTTCCTTTTATTTCCCTGATGCCTGCCGGTCTGCGGGCTGCGTCCGGAACATGCCCTTACATGCGTTCCCTGACCTGCGCCGCCTTGCAACGGTGACTTGTATCCCTGACCTGCCCCGAGTGTACCATCAGACAGGTGCAAGTTCCACCAAAAGCCTTTGACATTGGCCTGAAAACAGGCGTCAAAGGGGTTTGACACAGGAAACATCAATGGCAGATTCGGGGCATTTTATGGCCAGATGACAAATCTGTCAGTTCTGCCCTGCAGCAGATTAAGGACAGGAAGAAGATGCTCCGGGTATACCGTTCTCCTTCATCCTCAAAAGTCATATCCGTTATGACAATATCCGAATCGCTGTCGGATTCCGTATCGAGACTCATATATTCAATCTGCATCCCATGGAGACTGGACAGCTTCCCGTTCGCATATTCCTCATCAAAAGCCCCCCTTATAGCGGGCCTCAAAACCATCGTCTTCCCGTGTGATGTCACTTTCATCCCAGTCCACCGTCACGGTCTTGCCAGTGACCAACTCGACTTCGATATAATCTATCTCGAGATCTTCTATATCGGTATCGACGCAGACAGTCACCTCACGATACCCTTACAGAACCGTGCGTGCGGCTCTTCCTCACTAAGGATGGTTTTCTCGAAAGATTCCCATTTCTTCACAGGGCTTTCCCAATCCTCTGCATCTTCATCCTCTTCATCCTCTTCTTCCTGTATCGCTTCCTCGTATTCCTCTACAAATTCCTTCCAAATATCATATGGCGGAAGCTGAAAAAAACACTCCCCTGTATACGAATCTATATCACAGGACTCTCTCTTCGCATAGTCTATGTAAAGCCGGATGAATCTGCCAGTCACATGAGCTCCGCCGTCCGGATCCCACTCGTCCCCGCCGTCTATGGTACAGAAAGGTTCCTGCGGCGCTGCCGTGCTCATTTCAATCGTGTAAATGCCGCCAAAGTCACAGTCGCCGATACGCATATACTTGATTCTCTCCATATCGCTTTCGTAGATGTCGTCTTTTTGCAGAAGCTTCTTTACTGCGTCCCCAATCCATTTCTGTGTAAATTCAATCCTTTTTTCTTCGTTGCCAAAAAACCGGATAAACGGCATGACTTGCTGTGCTATGTGACTGGCAGGTTCAGCAACACCGCTTTCTTGAATCAGTTCCTCTATTTTAGAAACAGGGAGAACAGTGTCAATCCAGAGAGTGTCTGCGTATGTTGATTTTTCCCCTTTCCTGTTCATGATTTCATAGCCATACGTACATACATAAATTGTACTATCTGAATCCATATGTCTGATTTGTTCTGCAAAACTCCGCAACGCCGGAATGTAACAGTTTCTAATACACCCATATTTGTCCCTCACATTAACCGTTCCATAACAGAATCCGACGCTCACAGAATCCGACGCTCCCTGATAAAACTCTATGCCCTGCCCCCTACGGCTTATTATACCACTGCCGGACAGTTCTGTAAAAGTGTCCTGTCCAAATCAGCACGCAAATCGGCAATATCGGCATTTCAGACCGATATCGGCCTGATTTTCCTATCTGCTCCTTTTTGCCCTCCGGCGGGAAGGAGCTGGAGCGCCAAGAATATGATTTCGTCCGCGGAAATGACAGGTTCCTGGAGGTGGAAAAACAGCCGATAAAAAATAAAAGCTTTGCTGGAGACCATAAATAAAATATAAATCCGGCTTGTCGCGTCCAAGTAGCCCTCCAGAGACTTGCTATTATAACCGAAACAGAAAGAAAAGAGAATAGGGAGAAAAGATGGAAAAGAGAACGGGAGAAAATTGGCAGGATAGCCGCAGAGCAGTTTGTCAAGGGGTCGTGGAATACTGGTTACCCTATGGGTTCTTTTTGCAACTATTGGTTGTAATTCTTGACAGTACCCTTTTACCGTCCATCTCGAATCTGCCGCCACCTACGGCCAAAATATGGATTTCCCGCCAGGAATCAGATATAATCATCACAGAAAGCTTAGGAGGTGAGGACTTGAATGTTACAGTGAAAATCGACCCGGAGGTGAAAGATACGCAGGTTCTGATTACAGCGGAAAAAAGGAGCCGGTTCCTTTGCCGTCTTGTGGACGTCATAGAGGATTTTGATAAAAAACCTACTGCTTCGCTCACCGGCTATATCGGCGACAAGGCGTACCTGATTGATGTGGCGGACATACTGCGGATATATGCCGCGAACCAAAAGGTGTATGTCCAGACGGCCAAAGCAGAATATCTGCTCCGCCACAGGCTGTACGAACTGGAGGAACTGCTTGACAGGCAGCGCTTTCTGCGGATATCCAACTCCGAAATCATCCATGTCAGGAAGATTCAGGATATCGACCTGAGCGTTACCGGGAGAATCTGTATCCGTTTCAGGGAGGATGTGTACACTTATGTGTCAAGAAGATATATTCCAAAAATCAAAAAATCATTGGGGATATGAGGTGATGTGAATGAAGAAAACAATCTTAAAATGCGGCGTAAACGGGATGCTTTGGGGAAGCTTTGCCTTTCTGCTCTTTTCCATCCTGCTATCCTTGCGCCTGAACACGGGCGAATTCTGTTTTGTGCTGCCTGCGCTGGCGGCTGATTACGGAAATGGAATGACTGCCGGGATTCTGCAGATTCTGGCCTTTCTCTGGCTGGGAGGGATGTGCGGGGCTGCGTATGCTATCGGGAACAGTACGAATCTGGCCTTGTGGAGACAGGCTGCGGGGTATCTGTGCGCTCTGACCGCCGGGCTTGGGCCGGTCTCATTTTTGGGGCGCTGGTATGAACATCTGTTCGTCGGAATATTCAGCTATCTGATTTTCCTTGGATCCATATCGGCACTGCTGTATCTCATCGGCTGGATAAACTTACGGAATGATATTGTAAAAATAAGGAACGCCATCCAGGCGGACAAGGAGGAACTGCAATGAACAGACTATCATCTGACAGCAAAAAAATCGTTATCTGGCTGTGGGCAAATTATGGCATCTTTGCTGCCGCCTTTTTCATCCTGGGAACTCTGGGCAGCGGGAACCGCACCATACTTTGGGTCAACTTCATCCTCGATGTGGCTATCTGCGCCGTATCGTTGGTGCTCAACATCCTCCTGTTTCTGCCCAGGCACAAGGTCTCTTTCCTGGGCAAGATTACGCTCATGATGATTACTTTGTGCCTGGCAGCGTTCACATGGTTCGCTTTTTTGATGCCGGAGAACGGATTGCCGCCGGTACTGTTCTGCTGATAACCCTTCCCCGTCACAGCCAGACCGCCCAGTCCCCATAGTCGAAAGTGCCGCTCCCATGGTGCAGCTTCCCGGCTTCTTTCAGCTCCCGGAACCCGTCCCGCATCCGAAAGATGATTTCCGGCCGGATATTCAGAGAATGATGCGCTGGGAACACCTTCCGGGCAGACAGAGCGGCTATCCTTTCCAGGGAGGCAAGGTACGCCTCCGGGTCTGTGGACGGGTAATAGGCGAACAGCGTGTCCTTGTAAACCAGATCCCCGGTAAAGAGATACCCCCGCTCCTTTTCCCAGAAACACATGTGCCCCGGCGAATGCCCCGGCGTGTGGCAGACTTCTATCCTCCGGCCGCCTATGTCGATTACATCCCCGTCCCGCAGAACCCGCGTTGGCTTTCCCTGAAACAGCTCATAGCCGCTGACATCATAGCCTTCCGGCAAATCACACCGGTCAATGACCATGCCCCGAATCGTCTCCATGGAGAGCGGGAAGCCGCCGGACAGCCAGTCCAGCTCCTCCTCATGGGCGCAGAACTCCGGAAAATATTTATGCCCGCCGATGTGGTCCCAGTGGATATGGGTGGCCACAGCCGTGACCGGCCTGTCCGTCAGCTTTTCCACTTCCTCATGGATGTCGCAGATTCCCAGCCCTGTATCAATCAGCAGGCTGCCCTCGGATCCGTTCAGGAGATAGCAATGGGTCTCCTCCCAGTGGCGGTATTCGCTGATGCAATAGGTATCTTCGTCAATCGTATCAATCGTAAACCATTTCTTCATCTTTCTCCTCTTTTCTCCTACCGTTTCTTAATGGGAAAGAACATATAGCCCTGTCCATTCTCCGCCGGACAGTTGAAATCATGGACGGCCCCTGCCAGTTCCAGGCCCTGTTCGGCCATATAGTCCAGCACTTTCCGGAAAACATCGTCTTCCGAGGCTTTCACATACAGGTATTCGTAAGCCGGAATCGTCCACTTCACCCAGCCCGCCGGGGCTTCCGCGCCGTCCGCGGCCTCCACGCCCGCCAGATACAGGCCTTCCGTAAACCCATTCTCCCATGGCCGGAAAGAATGGGAAAAATCGGACATGGCGCCCCATATCCCCGCCAGATTGCCGTCCCCGTCCTTTTGGGCCAGGTGCTGCACCTCCTGGAAATGGCCGTTGGCATCCTCCCAGAGTCTCTGGATAAAGCCTTCCCCATCATTTGTAGAGCCTTCCTTTCCTATCACGGAAAAGGATTCCTTCACGCATCTTTTGAATTCCATCTAATCATCTCCTCTTCTTTCTTTTGCGCATCAAAAAAGCTTTTCTATTCCAAATAAAATATCGGCCCTTTGGCCGGAAAAGGAAGGCTCCTTCCCCGGGGCACCAGAAACGCGTGATCCCGTCCAAAAAGGTTCAGCCTGTCGCACTCGCAGTCGGTGATGATCAGCAGCGGGGCCTCCTTCGGGAAATCCCCGGCCTGCTCCAGCAGCTCCACCCCCGGCTGGAGCACCGTGCCGCCCCGCCCCCGCACCCGGACGCTGCCGGCGATGTCCGACGCCTCCATGTACCCCTGGTCGTAGGGGGACGCGTCGCAGAACACCACCCGCACCCGGTTCACGTCCCGGGCGGCGCTGTAGCTGGCGATGGCCCCCAGAGCCGCGGCCAGCAGGGCACGGTCCATGGAGCCGGAAGTGTCCAGCAGCACGCCGAAAGTCCGCCCCTCCCGGGCCGCCTCCTCATACCGGTAAGAGGGCCGGGGGATGTCCGGCGTGGCAGACTGTCTTCTGCTGAGCCTGGCATAGGTGCGCCGCTTTTCCAGAGGCTCGAACCGCTCGTCGAACCACCTGGCCAGTTCCACGTCCCAGGGGATGGGCGGCTGGGACAGGGCACGGATCTCCTCCACCAGCCCGGCGGGAAGGTAGCCCCGCTCATGGGTCTGATGGAAGTCCAGCCCCCGCTGGATGGCCGAGCGGCACCATTCATCCAGATCCACGAAATCTTTTGTCTCCTCCCAGCCGGGCGGGCCGAAGACAATGTCGTGGCAGGCCATGCGCCTGTATTTGCGCAGGTTGACGGCCAGAATGTCATAGACGCTCTCCGCCGACAGCCCCGCAAGCTCCGGGTCGTAGAGCAGCCCCTCCGGCATGGAGCCCACCTCCATGTCCCGCAGCCACTGGTTGATTACATAATCGCAAGCTGTGTTCCACAGTTCCGGATCCCGCTTGCCCAGCCGCCGCTCATGGCACAGAGCGGCGTGAAGGTATTCATGAGCCAGCACGAACCTCCACTCCTGCTCGGTCAGGTGAGCATTGGGATTGACATAAATCTCCCGCATCTGAATGGAAATCGCGGCAATGGAAATGTCCATCCGCTGTGCTACAAGCGCGTCTTCCACCAGCCGGAAGCCGGAGGCTATGCCCCCCAAAAGAGGATAGCTAGACAGGAACCATTCCTGTGCCCGCTGGACGGGGCTGCTTATCCGGCGCTCCCCCGGCTCTGCCCGGACACCTCCGGCATAGTCCACGGCGGCCCGCAGCGCCTCCCGCAGGCTGTCCGCAAAAATCTGCCGCCAGTCCGTGGGGCCTCTCCACCAGCTCCGGGCCGTCCCCCGCCAGGACATGTCCGCCCGTCCGCCGCTCATGGTGGAGAAATGCAGATAGGCCGGGTCACTGTGCTCTTTCAGCCAGTCATACAGCTTTTCCTCCTCCCTGGCCCCTGACGGCAGAGGAAAGTCCAGTTCCCCGGGGACCGTTCCGATGCGGAGGTCAGCCAGATACCGGGCCGTCACACAGTCGCAGGCGGCATTCCAGAGGGCATCCTTCTCCCGGTCTTCTCTGATATGGCCCAGCCCTAAATGCAGCAGACAGTGGGCCACCACATAAGCCCACTCCCCCGGTGTCGCCCGGCGGTGGCTGTTGGCATAGATGTGGCCGTCAGAGGTGACCCAGGCCCAGTCCTCCCTGGCACAGGGATAGCTGTCGTCAAAGTGGACGGTCGCCCGCTCCCGCAACGGCCCCAGCACCGGATTTTGCCTCACCATGGCGCATCCGGCCCCAAAGGCCTCCTGAGCCGGATTGGTCTTCTGTTGTCCCTTTTTCTGTTTCCCGCTCATCCGTTCCGCTTGTCCGCCAGCCGGGGGAGGTCTCGGAACAGCTCCACCACGAACCAGTCCGGCAGCTCCTTTCCGTCTTCCGGGGTCACCGCCATCCGGGCGATTTCCAGACTGATATTTGCCAGCTCGGTGATCCGGTCCTTGGCCTGGAGGACCAGGGTCTGGCTGTCGCTGCTCAGCTTCGCCCGCTCCGCCGGCAGCTCTTTCACCAGGCGGGCGCGGAGGGACTGGGCCAGGAAGTAGAGCACATCCCGCTCTTCCGCTTTCTCCGGCCAGGGCTGAGCGCCGGATAGGATTTTGTCCAGGGCGTACTGGCTGCGGATCTGGCGGATGTAGGCCAGGAACTGGACGGCATGGTGGGGGCTCAGGCACCCGGTGGCCAGAATCCGCAGGGCTTCCTCCCCGATGTCCGGGCCGTAGCTGTGGACGGCATCGCTGAGCATGTGCCAGGAGCGGGGCGTGGAGAAGGGCTCCTCGCTCTTGGGGGGTTTTGCCCACAGATGGTCCGGGCGGCTGGTGATGTAGTCGTAGATGTAGGGATGGATGCCGTTTGCGGCGGCCCATTCCAGCCAGAGCCTGGGGCTGGCGGTGAGCTCCACATGGAACATCCGGTTCACCAGGGCGGAGGACATGGGCCGGGTGATGGCGTTGTCCTGGGCCCGGTTGCCCGCGCCCACCACGATGGAGCCCTCCGGCAGGCAGTATTCCCCGATCCGCCGCTCATGGATGAGGGAATAGAATGCTTTCTGCACCTCCGAGGTGCAGGCGTTCAGCTCGTCCAGGAAGAGGACGTAGGGCTCCTGTCTGGCGATGGTCCGGGGCGGGCAAAAGACGCTGTATCCGTCCCTGATCTGAGGGACGCCGATGATGTCCTCCGGGGCCAGCTGGCTGCCCAAAAGGGAGACACAGGGCAGCCCCAGGCTGTCCGCGAAGTCCTGGACGATGGCGGACTTGCCGATGCCCGGCGCGCCCCAGATGAACACCGGGCGGATCAGCCCTACGTTCAGCAGGACGTCCAGCAATTGTTTATGGTTTACGGTTATGGTCAGGTTCATGAAATATGATTACTCCTTTGTCTTCTTATCTTGTACATACAGGCTGGCAAGGACCATCTCATGGAATCCATCGCCAGCCTTACCGCCGCCTCGGAGGAGTTCAGCGGCTCCGTATCCAGCACCACCACAGAGGGGCTCTGATAGCGGAATGCCTCCATGAGCCAGAAATAGCTCACCGGAAGGCTTTGCTGCCGGGCCCCTATGGATGTCCGCCAGGTAAAAAAACATGCCTTACGGGCATATGATATACTTCCCTTTCGCCCGGGCCTGGGCATCTCTCAGAATCTCCTCCAGCTTTTCCAGCCCATACGTCCCGTAAACCATGCTGCTCACGTCCAGACGGCCTGTGTCGATCAAATCCAGCGCCCGCTTCTGCGTATAAGGGTTGATATAGGACGCTTTCAGTTCCAGCTCCTTTTTGAATATCTCAAAGGGCTTCACCGCAATGGTCTCGTCCGGCTTCGTCAGGCCGAACATCATCACCACCGCCTTGTTCCCGGCGATGTCGATGGCCTGTTCGATGGTGGCGGGACGGCCCACGCATTCGATGACCGTGTTCACCCAGGTGAAACCGGCCTTATGCAGCTGTTCTTTCACATCCTCTTGTAAGGGATCGATGCATACATCCGCTCCCAGCTTCGCCGCCACGAGACGCTTCTCCTCCACCGGCTCCAGCAGCGCCACCTTTGCCGCGCCCTCCAGTTTCGCCAGCTGCAGCATCAGCAGGCCTATCATGCCGCCACCGATGACCACCGCCTGGGAACCCGGCTGAATCCTGCACATATCAATCCCGTGGAGACAACATGCCACCGGCTCCGCCATGGCACCCTGTTCAAAGGAAGTCCTCTCCCCCAGCCGGTATACCTGTCTGACGTTCACGGCGCAGTATTCCGCAAATCCGCCATTCACAGTCGTTCCATATCCAATCATATGCTCACAGTAATGGGCCGCGCCGTTCCTACAGGGCGTACAGGCTCCGCAATAACAGTTCGGATCCACGCAGACTCTGTCGCCAGGCCGATAATCCGTGACCGCTTCGCCGACTTCCTCCACGATGCCGGAGAACTCATGCCCCAGTATGGTGGGCGGAGCGACCTCCGCCGCGCCCTTGTCCCCCTCATAGATGTGCACGTCCGTGCCGCAGACGCCGCAGGCTTTCACCCGGATCAGCACGTCCTTTGGCCCAACGGCCGGCATCTCGTGCTCCTGAATCCTTATGTCATGTTTTCCGTAAAATACCGCGCTCTTCATCTTCTATCCGCCCCTTCCTTTCTCCGGTCCCCTCTTCCGCCGATGCTTATCCTTGCGGCTCATCCCTCAGGGTGCATTCCGCAATAAGCTTCCGCTGCCTTAGATCCTATGACAGTATTTGACTTCTATTGTAAACCCATACGCCGCTTCTTTCAATACCCCTCCTTCCCATATATCCCCTGCCCTGTCAGTTATTTCCGGAACTTGCCGCCTATACTACATAACGCCAGTATTTACCGTACTGCACTGGTCAAACGCATATGGCCGGCATCATGCAGCCGGGTCCTGTCACTTCCTCTTCCGGAAGGTCAGCGCAATCACCTCATGGGCGAACAGCGGAGCCGCCGCCAGGATGCTCAGCCGCATCCATTCTTTCCCCGACAGGGGCGAGGTGCCGAAGGCCTGAATCAGGAAGGGAATCTCCGTCACGGCGAACTGCAGCAGGAACCCGGCGGCGCAGGCCAGAATCATGAGCCTGTTCTCCAGATGGTTCATCCGGAATACCGAGCGCTGGGTGTCCCGCATGCCCACCGCGTGGAAGAGCTGGGACATGCCCAGCACCGTGAAGGCGTAGGTCTGGGCCTTGGACAGCACGGAGCCGTTCTGCAGAATCTGGGTCAGGTTCTCCAAAGTCACGGCCAGGCCGTTCGTCCGAAGCAGCGCCCAGGGGAGCATCAGAAAGGCTGTCAGGCTCACCGTGGCAATCAACAGGCCGTAAAAACAGGTGCACAGAAGGCCTCCCCTGGCGAACAGGCTCTCGCCCGCCTTTCTGGGCTGCTGTTTCATCAGGCTTTTCCCATCGTTTTTATCGATTCCCAGGGCCAGCGCCGGCAGGGAGTCGGTGATCAGGTTGATCCAGAGGATGTGGCTGGACTTCAGGGGGGAGGCCATGCCGCATATCACCGCGAAGAACATGGTGACAATCTCCCCCAGGTTGGAGGACAGCAGGAAAATCACCGACTTGCGGATGTTCTCGTAGACCCCTCTCCCCTCCTCGATGGCACGGCGGATGGTGGCGAAATTGTCATCCGTCAGTATCATGTCCGAGGCCTGCCTGGCCACGTCCGTCCCATTCTTTCCCATGGCGATGCCGATGTCCGCCCTTTTCAGGGAAGGAGCGTCGTTCACGCCGTCGCCGGTCATGGCCACGATTTCCCCTCTCCGGCGAAATCCGTCCACGATGCGCACTTTCTGGGCAGGGGACACGCGGGCGAAGATTCTTATGTCTTCGATTCGGTCTGTCAGTTCCTCCTCCGACAGATGCCCCAGGGCCTCCCCCGTCATGCACTGTTCAGGGCGCTTGGCGATGCCCAGCTGTCTGCCGATGGCGAACGCCGTGTCCACATGGTCTCCTGTAATCATAACGGTCTTCACCCCCGCCTCCCGGAAGTCGGCCACCGCCCTGGCGGCCTCCGGCCTGGCAGGGTCCTTCATGCCCACCAGCCCTAAGAACGTCAGATCCTCCTCCACGGCCCTGGGGCTCTCCGTCTGCATGGCCACCGCTAGGGTGCGCAGCGCCTCCCCGGACATCTCCTCCACCGCGGCCAGAATCTGCCTGCGATACCTTTCCGAGAGCCTGGCCACGCCCTCCGGGGTGTGGATTCTGGTGCACCGCTTCAGCACCTCGTCCGGCGCGCCCTTGGTGTAGGAGACAGTGGTTTTGCCGCCGCTGCCAAAGCTCCAGCCGCCCGGCCGGGTTCCGGCAGAGGCGAATTCTGCCGCCCGCAGCTCTCCGGCCGCCCTCCCCTGCCGCCACGGGCCTTCTTCCATGCTCCGGAAGCTTCCGGGAATCCTGCCCCTGTCTTTTCCCCCTCCTTCTCCATGACCGTATCCGTCTCCGAATTGACGATTTTCCGTTGTATCATGCTTGCTATGCAGCGTAGTCATCATTTTCCGGTCAGAGTCGAAGGAGAGCTCCCCCAGCCGGGGCATCCTGCGCTCCAGCTCCTCCTTTTCCATCCCAAAGCCCGCGGCCAGATCCAGCAGCGCCAGCTCCGTGGGATCCCCTGTACGGTCTCCCTTCCCCGCTGCAGCATCGTTGCACAGCACCATCCCGTAATAGAAATCCGGGCAGAGCGCCGGGCTGCATTCCCCCGCCCTGTGCATCCGGCCCTCCAGCCAGCATTTCTCCACGGTCATCCGGTTCTGGGTCAGGGTTCCCGTCTTGTCCGAGCAGACCACGCTGACGGCCCCCAAGGTCTCCACGGAGGGGAGGCGGCGCACGATGGTGTTCACCTTCACCATGCGGGTGACGCTGAGAGCCAGGCAGATGGTCACCACGGCAGGCAGCCCCTCGGGCACCGCCGCCACCGCCAGGGAGATGGCTGTGATCAGCATTTCCGGCACATTGCGCTTTTGGAGCACGGCAATGGCAAAAAGGGCGGCGCAGAGCAGCAGGGATAACAGGCTCAGCACTTTTCCCAGCTCCCCCAGACGCTTCTGGAGCGGGGTCATCTCCTCCCTGCTCTCGGTAATCATGGTGGCGATCTGCCCCAGCTCCGTGTCCATGCCCGTGGCCGTCACCAGGCCCTGCCCCCTGCCGTAGGTGACGATGGTGGACATGTAGGCCATGTTGCGCCTGTCCCCCAGGGGGATGCGCTCTCCCTGGAATCCATCGCTTTCATGGAGCGCCCCTTTTCCATAGGAAATGTTTTTTCCACGGGAGATGTCTTTTCCCTGGGAGATGTCTTTTCCCTGGGAAATGTCTTTTCCCTGGGAAATGTCTTTTCCCATAATCCCCATGAATCCCGCGTCTTTCTCTATAGGAAGAGACTCTCCTGTCAGGGCGGATTCCTCTATCTTCAGATTCGCAGACTGGGTCAGCCGCAGGTCCGCCGGCACCTGGCAGCCGGCCTCCAGCCAGACCAGGTCGCCCCGCACCAGCTCCGCCGCGGGAATCTCCATGCGCCTGCCCTCCCGGATGACGAAAGCCTTTGGGCTGGTGAGCTTCTTTAAGGACTCCAGGGCCTTCCTGGCCTTGCCCTCCTGAAGCACCCCCACCGCGGCGTTCAGCGCCACCACCACGCCGATAATCACGGCATCGCTGACTTCCCTCAGCAGCACGGACACCACTGCCGCCACGATCAGCACATAAATCAGCGGGTCGTTCAACTGCTCCAGAAACGACTCTATGATTGTCTTCTTTCTGGGGGCCCGCATTTCATTGCGCCCATCCCGTTCCAGCCGTCTGGCCGCCTCCTCCGTCTTCAATCCCATATGCAGATCGCTCTTCAGTTCCTCCGCCGTCTCATCAATGCCCCACTGTTCAAACACGCCTTTCCCTCCCATAGCTTGTTTCCTTTTCAAAGTCTATGTCCCCGGAGGGTAAAGTATGTCCGGATTTGATGTCATCATTTTTCCGACATTTCTGCATCTTTTCTGCATCATTTTTTCAAAAGGGCGAAATGATGCAAAAATGTTGAAAATCTGATGCACCTTATGTGCATTGCCGTCCTATTCTGGAGGCAGAAACGGAGGTACATCACGATGAAAAAAAGAAGCAAGAGTCTAATCTCACTGTTGTCCGCGCTGCTCCTGCTCACGGCATGCCCTTTCCCGGTCCATGCCGGCGAGGAGGAGGATGAGGAAAAGCTCCTGGCCCCCTATTTCGTCATCCAGAGCGAAGGGGCCGATGTCTCCACGGACTATTTCCCCCTAAAGTCCACGGAGGTGACCACAAATATTAACGGCGTCATCGCCGAGACCTATGTGGTGCAGACCTATGTGAACGAAGGCGACAAGCCCATAAACGCCCAGTACGTATTCCCCACCTCCAGCACGGCCACCGTCCACGGCATGACCATGGAGATCGGCAGCCACAGGGTCACTGCCACGATCAAGGAGAAGGAGGAGGCAAAGGAGGAGTACGAGGAGGCAAAAGAGGAGGGAAAGAGCGCGTCCCTCTTGGAGCAGCGCAGGCCCAATGTCTTCACCATGGACGTGGCCAATGTCATGCCCGGGGACACGGCCCGCATCGAGCTGCACTACACGGAGCTGGTGGTCACCAGGGAGGGTGTCTGCGAGTTCGTCTTCCCCACGGTGGTGGGGCCCCGCTATGTCACGCCGGAAGATGCGGACAGCCCTGTGGCGGACGCTGCCGTGCCCGATAAGGACATGACAGAGGAGTCATCCGGTGAGGACGGCGCTTTCCAGGGAGACCCCGCTGACACTTCCGCAGGGGAGAAGGGCAAAAATGACATATCTGTCGCTGGCAATAATGTCATAAATGACGAAATTAACGACAATAATGTCATAAATGGAGATGCCGCCGACAACTGGGCATCCAGCCCCTATCTCCCCCAGGGCGTCCTGCCGGACAGCGAGTACCACATCACGGTCAATCTCTCCACCGGCGTCCCCATCGCCGATGTGAGCTGCAAGTCCCATGAGATAAGGGTGGAGCAGGAGGAGGCCTCCCAGGCCCGCATCACCCTGGCGAATCCCGAAGACTATGCCGGAAACCGGGACTTCATCCTGAAATACAGGCTCACCGGCGAATCCGTGGAGAGCGGCCTGGTGCTCACCGAGACGGATTCCGAGAAATATTTCTTCCTCACCGTCCAGCCGCCGGAGCGGTATGTCCCCGATGATATCCCGCCCAGGGAGTACATCTTCGTCCTGGACGTGTCCGGCTCCATGTACGGCTATCCCCTGGACACCGCCAAAGACCTGATACGGAATCTGGTGACAGGCCTGCGGGACACCGACCGTTTCAACCTGGTCCTGTTTTCGGACGACACCTATCTGCTCTCCACCAAATCCCTGGCGGCCAATTCCGGAAATGTCCAGGCGGCCATAGACCTGATCGACGAGCAGGAGGGCGGCGGCGGGACCTCCATGCTTCCGGCGCTCCAGACAGCCGTCTCAGTGCCCATGAAGGAGGACGTGGCCCGGAGCGTGGTCATCATCACCGACGGCTATATCTCCAACGAGGACGAAATCTATGACCTGATCAACAGGAACATGGACGCCGCCAGCTTCTTCTCCTTCGGCATCGGCTGCTCCGTCAACGACTACCTGATCAAGGGCATCGCCCAGTGCGGCATGGGCGAGTCCTTCCTGGTCACCGATTCCGAGGACGCAGCGGAATCCGCCCAGCGGTTCGCCTCCTACATCGAGGCTCCCCTGATGACCGGAATCACGGTGGATTATGAAGGTTTCGACGTCTATGACGTGGCCACCTCCACGCCCTCCATCCTGTATGCCCAAAAGCCCCTGATCCTTTTCGGCAAATGGCGCGGGGAGCCCACGGGCACCATCACTGTCTCGGGGAAGGCCGGCGGGGAGGATTACGTGCAGGAGATCCCCGTGGCCGACGCGACCGTGGATACGGAGGACGAGTCCATCCGCTATCTCTGGGCCCGCACGAAGCTGGATCAGCTGGCGGGATACGGCAGCATCCGCAATGATGATTCCGTGAAGGATGAGATCACAAAGCTGGGGCTGGATTACAACATGACCACGCCATATACGTCATTTGTGGCCGTGGTGGAGGAAATCCGGAATCCGGAGGGGGAGGCCGAGGACGTGAACCAGGCCAACCCTCTGCCCCTCCAGGTGTCCAACCTGGCCGTGGGCGGCGGATATACCGCTTACTCGGAGCCCGGGGGGATTCTGCTGGGAGTGATTCTGACAGTGGTGTCGTTTTGTGGCGCGCGGCGGCAGTTCAGGAAGCGCAGACAGACGGCCAGGCTATTGAATCGACAGACAGAGGTATAGCAGATGGATATTCGCGGAAAACTTCATTTCCTCAGACAGAACCTGTTTATTTATATCATGGGCGTCCTCCTTATTTTGGGCATGAAGCATCTCTACAGCAGGGCGGACTGTGACAGCCTGCGGTGGATTCTGGGCCCCACCGCCCGCTGGGTGGAAGCCCTGAGCGGCATCCCGTTTACTTACGAGCCGGGCATGGGCTATGTCAACCATGGGTTGCGCTATCTCATCGCGCCCTCCTGCTCCGGCGTGCAGTTCATGATCATCACTGCGGCAATGCTGATTTTTTCCTTCTCCCACCTATGGGTGGGAGGCCGTCACCTGGCGGGGCTCCGGCTGGGACGCCTACCTTGGATGGGATTCCGCCACCTGACGGGACTCTGGCGTTGGATGCGATGCCATCGCCTGACAGAGCTCCGTCCCTGGACGGAACTCCCTTGGCCAGGCCTCCGTCTTGCGGAAAGCCGCCATCCGGAGGCCCCCCTGTCAGAAAATCCCGGGGGCGATGGCAGCCCCCCTGAATCTGCCGGAAGCCCTGGCACCACCGGCCCTTCCGGCGCCAGGGCCGCTGCTTCCGGAAGAAACGCCGCAGCCGCAGCGCCCGCCCCAGACAGCCAGCGTCCCCGGGCAATTCTCCGGATACTGCCCGGCCTGGCCTGGATTGCCATAAGCCTCCTGCTGTCCTACGGGTTCACCATCTTCGTAAACGGCCTGCGGATCGTGGCGGCAATCTATCTGCCGTATTTTTTCAGACGGTCTGGCGTGTCCGTCAGCTGGCTGACTCCGGACAGGCTCCACACCATGATTGGTGCCGTAGTCTACTTCGCTTCGCTGCTGACAATCCACCGGCTGGCGGGCCTCCTTTTCGATAGGTTCCCCGGCGCAGGCAAAGACAGGCCCTCTACGCCGGTCCTGGGCAAATGCCTGGCCCCCCTGTTCTGGTATTTTTTCATCGTGCTGGGCATCCCCTTCCTGAACAGGGCAAGCCGCCGGGGCAATGGGCAGTTTGCGGAATTCGCCCTGCTGGTGGCGCTGTGCTGCGGCACCGTGCTGCTCCTCTATGGGCTAGGGGTTCTGGTACGCAGAAAAATTCAGGGCAGAGGATGATTCCTCTGCCCTTTACCCCTTTGTTATCCTGGTATTGATACGAATCAATTCATTCGCATTCAACACGATTCTGTCATAGCCGTCCGCTTCCAATGTCTCCCTCCTTACCTGTTTTGTGATATTGATTCTACCAGATATTCTATTCTCTTTCAACCGTCTTATCCAGTCTTTTCCTGATTTTCAAATATCTTATACTGCACACTGGTTAAATTTGCAGTGCGGCTGCAGCACATGGCTTAATCTGCCCGGCACCCCTCTGGCCCCCCGCAGCGCGCAGATCCCGTACTCCTCCTTCAGCCGCCCGAAGGGGAACGCATCGGCATCGTACCTGCGCAGGAGCCTAATCCGCATCACGTCTTCGTCTTCTTTTTCTTTGATGCCGTGGCCTCGAAGCTTAAGTCGATCAGTCCGCAGACTTTGGCTTCCTCCACCGTGCCGTCCAGAAGCACCGTGATCCAGTGCTCCTTGTTCATATGGTAGGCGGGGAAGATGCCCCTGTCCTGCATCAGCGCATCCTTGAACACCATATCGTCAA
>NZ_CAPDXS010000019.1:19551-48309 GCF_948601915.1 uncultured Acetatifactor sp.
ATCGTCAATCTTCAGATTGATCACGTCCACCCGGTCCTCCCCGGCAAGCCCCAGCTTCACCCTGCCGATGTTCATCACCAGCGCGAACCACTTCCTGTTGTCGCCATGGCGCAGGACGGCGCCATCGTCCTCTCCCCAGGGATATTCCGGGGTGGCCTTGTATTTCTTCTCAATATAGGCAAAAATCTTCTCCCGCATAAAAGTCCTCCTGCCATCGTCTCTGCATGGTTACTCTTTCAGGCTTTTTGCAAAAATTTCAGCCATGTCTTTGAGGCCCTGTTCATATGCCAGCTTCGCATAAGCCGCCATCAGGCTGCCATACAATACCGATATCCGCCTGTCTGCTTCCTGCAGCTTCCCTGTCAGGCTTTCCTTCTCAAGGATAGCGTCATCCAGTTCCTGGCTGGCTTTCTGGTAAGCTTCATCTCTCATCGCGATTTCATCCAGCCGTTCACTCGTACCGTTTTCTACCAGAATGTGAAAGATTCCCTGTTCCATAATCCCTCCTCATGTGTTTATATAAACCTCTCTTATTATACACTCTTTCTATAGAGATGTCTATTAAACGAGTTATTTAACAGAGAATCATTGTATATAATATCACTGAAAGACAAGCATTCGCCGAAACGCACAGGGGGTAGCCACATGAAATATCTGCACATCCGGTTAGAGGAACTTTTGTCCGAACATGGACTTTCCAAAAAGAAAGTCTGCTCCGCGCTGGACATCGAGCGCACCAATTTCAACCGATATTACCGCGATGAATTCCAGCGCATCGACGCCAATCTGATTCTGAAGCTTTGCGAATATTTTGACTGCACGGTGGGCGATTTATTTGAAATCCGGGAAAGGTGAAAGAGAAGCCCTTCCCTCCGGCTACAGGACGATCCGCAGCAGCGTAAGCAGCAGTATGGCGATGAAAAGAATCTGGAACAGGGCATCTCCCACATAGGTGTCCCCATCCGCATCATCCGTTTTAAATACACCGGGGTTCTGCCGGAACATGCCGCACTGCAGCCCCTCCACGTACCAATTCCAGCCGGTGGGGCCTGAATAGAGCTGCACCTCGGGGGATTTCAGGTAGAGATGCACGGGGACCCGGTAGGCGCCGGTCTTTATCTCTGTGCCGCATTGAAAGCCCTCTTCTATCTTCTCAATGACCAGATAATACCTTTTCCGATAATAGACATGTCCATGGCGGCCCCTGAAGGGAACCCTCTCCGACTCGATGCGCCTGATGATGCCACGGCAGTGTCTCCCTTTGGCAATGGCCTCCCGCCGCTTCTTCCGGCAGCGCAGGGCCGCCCGGCCTTTTATGTACGCCACGTACAGCGGCAGCGCGCCGCTCAGCAGAAATACGGCAGCGTTGGCTCCGCTCGTCGCCCCGCTTCCCAGGCCATGGAACAGCGCGCCGTACCAGACCGCCTCGAACGCCAGTAATAAGAACATGTCCCTCAGCTCTTCCTCTGCGGGCAGGATCCTCCTGTGAAACATCTGTCCCTATCCCCTCTGTGCAAGCAGCCACGCCAGGATGTGGATGGCCTGCTGGAACTGGCCCTTATCAATCATTTCCTGGATTTCAGAGGCGGAATATCTCCTGACGCCCAGGAATTCGGTCTCGTCCAGGTGCTGTGCCCCCGCCTTGCGGCAGTTCTCTGCCATGAAGATATAGGCGTAGTTGTCCGCTATGGTGGCGTTGGAGGGGATGGCGCACAGAAACCTCCATTCGTCTGATTCATAGCCGGTCTCCTCCAGCAGCTCCCGCCTGGCCGCCTCCAGCGCATCCTCCGCCACGTCGGGGCCATGCCCTGTGCCGTACTGTCTGCCGTCCTTGCGTTCGATGCCGCCTGCGGGGAATTCCGTGGTCACCTGCCTGATGCCCTGGCGGAACTGCCTGACGCAGAGATAGTTCCCCTCTTCGTCCGATGCCACGATGATACAGTAGTCCCGGCGGCTATAGCTGTAAAAAGGCCCGAAGACCTTTCCGTCCGGGAAGCGGTAATCAGAGCGCCTGAAGTCAATCCATTCATCCTGTACGATATGCTCCGTGCTGATCTCCTCCCAGGCCAGATTTTCCCACGTATCCGCCGCTTCTACCGCACCATCGGAATTTTCCGATGCCATGCTTTCTCTTTCATTGCTGTCCTTATTCTTATCCATTTCCCTAACCTCCTGATGAGTGCCTCCAAGGCGTTGATTCCGGTCCTACGATCCCCGGACGATGTTTAAGCAATCCTGCCTTATTTCCGAAGCGCTGCCTTGCCGCCCAATTTCCCTGCCGCAAGGCAGACGCCGTTCCTGATCTGTAAATCGGCTGTCTCTGTCCGCCTAACATGATAGCACAAAGCCGACCCTCCTGCAACAGATTCCTTTGAGAGTCAAAATTTTGGTCAAAGTTCCCGCGGACAGGCGCAGCTCTCCCGTAAGCTGCAATGTTTTGCGTCTTGCTATATGTCCACCCGATCATGAATCAGCCTGCTGCCCGGCTTTCCGTCCAACCGCCGCGTCCAGCTTCCGCCGGATGTCCCGCATGGCTTTCCTGTCCACCTTGCAGACCTTCCTGTCATAGGTGTACAGGCCGTTGACCTCATCCTCCACATCGGAAAGCTGGGTGTAGATGCAGCCGCAGAGCCCCCTTTGAACCGCCGGGAGGATGGTCTCCCTGTATAGTTCCCGTATCCGCCCCGTAAGCGCAGCGCCGTCCGCGCATTCGCCGTAGCCGAAGCTGGCGTATTTCGCGTAGAAATGTCCCGGCACCCGGTAGGAATAGCCGCCGCACTCCGACACCAGCACAGGCCTGTCAGGCGATTCCGGGACAGACAGGCGCTTAAAATAGATATGCTGGCTGTGGAAATCGCTCTCCTTCCCCGGGAACCACCCAGATGCGGCATCGTAGAGCCTGGTGCCGTCCAGTCCCTTCGCCTCCCGGTACATGACATCGCTGTCGAACTGCCCCCAGCCCTCATTGAAGATGGTGTAGGCGATGACGCTGGGGTGGCTGTACAGATGCCTGATGGTGTCCGCCATATGCCTGCGGAAAAAGTCCTTGCGCCGCCTGCTGCCCAGTCTGCCGGAGCCTTTCAGGTACAGCCCGATGGTGGGCAGAGCGGTGTCCCCAATCCAGGAATAGCGGCCGCTGTTCACCATGTCCTGCATCACCAGCATGCCGTGGACATCGCAGTAATAATAGAAGCATTCCGGCTCGATCTTGATGTGCTTGCGCAGCAGGTTCAGGCCCAGCTCCTTCATGCGCAGGATATCCCGCTCATACTCCTCTGCTTCCGCAGGCAGATAGATTCCGTCACAGAAATATCCCTGATCCAGGACGCCATGGAGGAAAACGGGCTCTCCGTTCAGGCAGACCTTCGGGATGCCGTCATGCTGCTCCACGGCAATGGTCCTGAGGCCGAAATAGGAGGATACTTTGTCCTCTCCCAGTCCTACCGTCATTTCGTATAGATAAGAATGCTCTGTCGTCCACAGCAAGGGCTGATAGCAGGTTCCGTCCGCCAGAGGGATTCGGGAAAGGTCGATTTCCACCGTGTCTCTCTGCCCATGCACCGTATGGAGGCTGCCGTCATGGAGCTTTATGGTGACGGACAGGCCTGCTTTTCCTGCGTCACTGCCGCTGGCTGCGTCTGTACTGTGTCCGCTGCCCGCTGTCCCATTATCGCTTCGCAGACCTTCCTCTGCCACTGTCGGGCCATCGCCGGCAGCAGCCGATTCCCTTTCAGTATGGGCCGATTTTTCTGCTGTTTTCTCCGTGTCTTTCTCTCCGCCCCGAACCGCCGTTATCCGCACCTTCCGGGTGTCCGCCGCCACGTCCAGCCTTTCGATATAGCTGTCCGGCACAGGCTCCAGCCACACGCTCTGCCAGATGCCGCTTACAGGCGTGTACCACATGCCGCCCCGGGCTTTCCGCTGCTTTCCGTAGGGATACAGCGCGGACAGGGTGTCCTCCGCCTTGACGCACAGCAGGTTCTCCCCCTTCTCACTGTCTGCCAGATATTCCGTCACATCGAACCAAAAAGGCAGATAGCCGCCCTCATGCCTGCCCACGAATCGCCCGTTCAGGAAAACCTCCGCCACCTGATCCACCGCTCCGAAATGCAGCAGGATGCGCCCGCCTTTCTCCTTTCCGGATCGGAACCCCTCCGGCAGCGTGAAGCTCCTGGCATACTCCAGCTTTGTGCCCACGCGCCCCCTGTATCCGGACAGCAGGGCCTGGGGCGGAAACGGCACCAGAATCTCCCGGCCGTTCAGTTGCCATTTTCCGTTGAGGCTGAGCCACTTTTCCCTGCGCATCTGGGGGCGGGGGTAGGCATCCCAGACGCGGGCTGGCTCCCGGACCGCCATGGCCCGGGCGGTTCCCCTGTCCGGTATGGATGCTTCCTGATTCTCCTTGCCCTCCCTTGCTGTCTTGTGCTCCGACAGACTCGGCATGGCAACTTCCGGCTCCTCCTGGCTCTCCCTGAGCGCACTGACCTTCAGATTTCTCTGCACGATATCTTCCGGCTCTTTGGTGCTTTCTCTTGCTGTCCCGACCTCCAACAGACCCGGCACGGCAGCTTCCGGCTCCTCCTGGCTCTCCCTGAGCGCACTGACCTTCAGATTTCTCTGCACGATATCTTCCGGCTCTTCGGTGCTTTCTCTTGCTGTCCCGACCTCCGACAGCCCCCGCACGGCAGCTTCCGGCTCCTCATGGCTCTCTATTGTCGCACTGGCCTCCGGCATTCCCGGCATTTCCCCCAGAATCCGCTCCCCGCACCGGCTCACCAGCCTGTGGCGCCCCCTGCGCATCATCCGGAAGATCAGCCCCAGTACCGCCAAGGTAGCTGCTGCCGCCAGAAACGCAGCCAGGTAGATATTCTGATTGGGCAGAAAAGACTCCGTTCCGTCCGAGTTCACTATTTTGTCCGCGTCCCGCAGCACGAAAGCCCCGATGGCAGGCCCCAGGATACCCGGTATCAGCACCTGCCCGATGATCCGGATGCCCTGGAACTGGCCCGCCCGCTGCCCCGGAATGTTGCTCCGGATCATGGCCCCGAACACCGCCATGCCCGTCAGATACCCTGTCATCATCAAAAGGGAGCCGATAAAGACGATTCCCGTAGCCCGCCCGAAATACAGCAGCACATATCCCGCCATCAGGAGCAATATGGAGGGCACCACCGAAGGCCGGAACCCCAGCAGGTCATAGAGCCTCCCATAAAACGCCGTGGCCACGGCCGCCAGCACAATGGCCGGAGCCATGACCATTACATAGTTAGTCATGCCTAATGTCTTTTCATAATACAGTATCAAGTATGGCATGAAGATATTGATGGAGATGCCGAACACCGCGAAAGCCCCTATCACCGCGTACAGCAGCGGATTCTCCCGCAGAACGGACAGGCGGAAGCTGTAGGAGACATTCCCCCAGTAGCTGGCCCGCTCCTCCCCTGGCCTTCCTCCCCGCCTTGCCTGCTGCTTTGCCTTGGGCTCAGCATGCGGTCCTGGCCCTGTCTGCTGTTCCGCCACCCGCTTCGTCTGCGGCTTTATCCCCTGCTTTTCCTCAATCAGAAAGAACCCCAGCCCTCCAATCAGCATCACGGCAGCGCCCACGATCAGGTAGATGGCCGTCCAGCTCTCCGCCCTGTCCAGGTCGAAGGCGGAGAACCCGCCGAACACCACCAGAATGGCCACCAAAGGCATCATGGAATTGACGCCCTCTATCTTCCCTCTGTTGCCACCATCGCCCCAGTCCGTCATCCAGGCGTTGAAGCAGGCGTCATTGGCCGAGGAGCCCAGGAAGGTCATCACGCAGTCCAGCACGATCACCAGCGTGATGCCCAAAGACGCCGCCCCCAGGGCGCTCCCCGCCAGAGGCGTCAGGAAATCCACCCGCAGAAGCGCGAAGGCCAGGATGGACAGGCCCCAGGCCAGATATCCCCCGCAGATAAAGGCCTTGCGCTTTCCCACATAGTCCGTGAAAGCCCCCACCAGAATGGTGGTTACCGTGGCCGCCACGGAGCTGGCCCCCACCATCAGGGAGATGTCCGCCGCCGAGGCGTGGAACATCTTATAGATGAAGACATTGAAATACATGTTCTCCACCACCCAGGCCACCTGCCCCATGAGGCTGAAGATGGACAGCGCCGCCCAGAACCTTTTACCTGCTTTTCCAGAATCCATTCCCGCTTCCTCCATCCGGCTTTTGCATCGCCGTCTTTGAATCCGTATCCTCCAGCTTGTTTCAGGCTTTTATCATATCATACCTGCGGGAAAGATTCCATCCCTTTTGTTCCGGGGACAGAACAGCAGGAACCACCGTAAATGTGAAAATATTTAATCCTCCGTGTTGACAAGCACCGATATTCTGATATAATGGACTCATCTGAAACACATGTGAAAATCAGCATACCCCGCAGCGCGGGTTATCCAATGGCATCTCGCCGACATTTTCACAGCAATCAAACCAAATCGTTGGCAGGCCATGGGAAAAGCACCTGTGCGGATTTTCGGTTCATAACGACTCCCGCTCTTTTGCATGCTACAGTCCCTGACCGAAACGGGTGGAGATCATACCCATGCCGCCTGCCGGAACAGGAGGATATTATGAGCTACAGCAACAAGCCCTTTGAGGAACTGGATGTCCTGGACAATTTCCTTATGAATGCTATCGCCATGAACCAGGAAGTGGGGGAGGCTTTCTGCCGGAAAGTGCTCTCCGTGCTGCTCCAGCGCAAGATCGGAAAGGTCAAGGTCGTGGCGCAGTATACCCTGCCCGCGCAGAACCCCAGATACCGCGGGATACGGATGGATGTAAAGGTGGAGGAACCGGAAAGCGGGGACGGGACACGGCTCGCCAATGTCTATGACCTGGAGCCCCATCTGCAGAAGAACCTCCACCTGCCCAGGCACAACCGTTTCTACCAGGCAAAAATGGATTCCCGCTATATGAAGCGGGGCGACGACGATTTCTCCCGGATGCCGAACCTTTTCGTCATCACGATTCTCAACTTCGATCCTTTCGGGTATGATTACATGATGTATACCTTTGAGAACCGCTGTACTGAGGTGGAAGGGCTGAAGTATGAGGACGGGCTGAAATTCATTTATTTCTATACCGGCGGTACGAAAGGCGGCAATGGAAATATCAAGACCATGCTGCAGTATCTGCACCACAGCACTGCCGACAATGCCATGGACGACACTACAAAAGAGCTCCACGGTTATGTCAGCAGGGTAAAGACTGCGCCGGAGATAAAGGAGGAGTATATGCGATTTGAGGAATTCCTTGCTTACGAGCGAAAAGAGGCGGCACAGGAGGCGGCACAGGATACCAGAATCCAGTCTATCCTTGAGCTTTTGGAGGATTACGGCGAGATTCCGGAATCTTTGAAAGAAGAGCTCCAATGCGCCGATTCCGATACTTTGAGAAGATACCATAAACTTGCCGCCAAAGCAGACAGCATCGAGGCTTTCACAGAGATGCTTTGCAGCCACAAGGCCTCACAGACTTAATCAGACATGTGGCGCCGGATTCCAGCCCCTCTCCCAGCTGCAGGCGCTGTACTCCATTTTTTCGCTGCACTGATGCTTCGCTTTCACCTGGGCACAGAACTGGCATTTCCCTCTCTTTCTCTCCGAAAACCCCGGGCGAAGTATTCCTCCGGCGTGCCCAGGCAGTTTATGGTCCTGCCGTCCTTTACCTCCAGAATCTCCGTGGCGCAGGCCCGGATGAACGCCTCGTCGTGGGAAACGAACACCAGAACCCCCTCATACTCCGCGAACATCTCCTCCAGGGCCTCCACCGAGGGGATATCCAGGTAATTGGTGGGCTCGTCCAGAATCAACAGGTTGGCCCTGCCCACGAACAGCTTGGCGAAAGCCAGCTTGATCCGCTCCCCGCCGGAGAGGACCCCTGCCTTTTTGCGGATGTCCTGGGCGGACAAAAGGAGCCTGGCCAGAATCGTCCGGGCTATGCTTTCGTTCTGCACGCTGTCCTCCATCACGTTCTCCAGGACGGTCTTCTCGTAGTCTAGGGAGGCCATGTTCTGGTCCAGCAGCCCGATGGCGGCCTTGGGCACCACGTAGATGGAGCCCTTTTCCAGAGGATATTCCTGACGAATCAGCTTTAAGAGCGTGGTCTTGCCCGCGCCGTTGGCCCCCACCACAGCCACCCGGCTCCGGTTCCGAATCTGGAAAGAGGCGTCCCGGAAAATCTCCCCGCCGTTATCATAGGAGAAGCAGATGCCCTCCCCCTTGATCACCACCGCGTTCTCCGGCGGATTGGTGAGCCGGAAGTCCGGGCGCATTTTGGGCAGCTCTCTGGGCTTTTCCTTTACCTCCATATGCTCCATCCGCTCCAGCACATTTTTGGCGGAGGACTCCATCCTCCCGGCCTTGGCGTCCTTGGGGTGCCTGGAGACGAAATTGCGCAGCTTCGCCTCCCTGGGACTCATGCCCTTGGGCAGCTTTTCGATGGACGCGGCCTTCTGCTTTTTCTGCTGGTAGACCTTTTCCAGTCTTCTCTTCTCGCTGGTGTAATTCTCGTATTCTGTCCACTGCCTTTGGACAGCCTGTTCCCTCAGCCGGGTATAATCGTCATAGTTTCCCTCATATTCGGACAGCTTTCCCTCCCGAATCTCCACGATTCTGGTACAGATGGCGTTCAGGAGCGCCCGGTCATGGCTGACGATGACCATGGTATCCAGCTCCAGGAGCTTGCGCTTCAAAAGGGCGATGCCTTTCATATCCAGGTTGGCCGTGGGCTCGTCCAGGAACACCAGGTTCTTCCCGCTGCTGAACATCCAGGCCAGCCGCATCCTGGTGTCCTCGCCTCCGCTGACGGTCTCCTGCCATACCTTGTCCTGGATCTGCAGGGCCTTCATCTCTTTCCCGTCCAGCTCAAAAGGGTCTATCCCCTCCGAGAACTGCCGGAAGAAATGGGTGTCGCACATGACCTTCACGGTACCCGCATCCGGCTCCAGCTCCCCGGCCAGCACCCGCAGCAAAGTGGTCTTGCCCGCGCCGTTGGCCCCCACCAGGCCGATGCGCTCCCCCTGGTATACCGCGAACCGGTCAATGTCCAGGACTTTCTGTTCCCCGAAGCTTAAGGCGATATGTTCCGCCTGCATCAATAATTTCTGCTGCATAAAAAAATCCCTCCTGTCCTTCAGAGGGATTATCCTAATCTATGTCCTGCATTTCGCTTGACGGCCTGTTGTCCGCAACAGGGCGGCTGACCTTTCATGGCATTTCCGGGACCAATCTGCGGTCGGCTTTCCGATGTCCAAACGGCGGCCGAACTTCCAGCTATCCGTCCAGTCTCCAGCTGGCTGCCGAACCTCAAATTATCCGTCCAGCCTCCCATCGCCTTTCAGCCTGCCCCTGTCTCCCTGCCAGTGCATAGCAGACAGCCCGCACTTACCGTTCCGGAAAAATGATTCTATAAGCGTAAGCAAAATGATTATTAGTGATAATCCCCGAATCTCAGCATCCAAAAGAAAGAGGCTTCCCTCTCCCTTTCTCCGTTTCCCTTGCCTGATTGAGTCCTTATCGAATAATAATAATCATTCCGTACGCCCTTTCTGTATTTTAAAAACTTTTCTTCATTATAGACGACATCCCCCTGCCCTGTCAATCACAATTTGCAATTTCACAGAACCTATTACAGCCGGGATATTCCATCCTCATAAAGCATCCCCGGCACTTCCGCACAGCCATTCTCTATTGTATAAACCATTCTGTTCAGACCAAACGGGTCAGCACATGCACAGCCCGGTTTCATGCCTCCCTGCTGACCATGTACAGCGAATAGAAATACCGTCTCTGTTCCATCAGCTCCTGGAACGTCCCCTGCTCTGTTATCCGCCCGTTCTTCATCACCACGATTCCGTCGAACCTGCTCAGGGTCTTCTCGTCCAGCCTGTGGGTCACCACCAGCCTGGTCAGGCCCTGGATGTTCAGGATAGAGTCAGTGACACTGTCCGCCGTCTCCGCGTCCAGGGCGGAAGTGGCTTCGTCCACCAGGAGCACCGGGGAGTTCCGCAGAAGGCTCCTGGCGATGGCGATGCGCTGCCTCTCCCCGCCGGACAGGCAGGCGCCGCCCTCCCCGCAGACGTACTCCTCCCCCTTCTCATCCATGAGCCCGGACAGGCCCGCTCCGTTTACCGCCCAGTCTACCTGCTCCCTGTCAAATTCCCGGAACATACATATATTCCGTGCAATCGTGTCATCGAAAATGAACACGTTCTGCTGAATCACGGAAATCACATCGAATATGCTGTCCGGCTGAAGACGGCTGATTTCCTTTCCGCCCACCGTGACACTCCCCCTGTACCCCGGACAGTTCCCCATAATCAGGTTCAGCAGGGTGGACTTGCCCGAGCCTGAGCCGCCTACGATGGCATAGCTCTTGCCGGCCTCGAACCGGACGCTCACGTCCTTCAATGCATCGGCTCCCTCCGCGTAGGCAAAGTCCACATGCTCAAAGCGGATGCCATCCCCTACAGTCTCCAGCTTCTCCAGGTTCGCCCCGGAGGATATGTCCTCCCCGTAGACCGCCATCTTCTCTATCAGCCCTACGGCTGCCTTTCTGTTGGCCAGAAGCCCCGGCAGCTGCTGGATTGGGCTGATGATATAGTTCATCATCTGGACGAAGGCAATCACCACCCCCGGCGTGATCCTTCCCTGGATGCTCAGATAGGCCCCATAGCAGAACACGCCCATCTGCACGGTAAAGCTGCCGATGAACGAAACGATATTCACCGTCTCCGCCGCTTTCCTGCGCCGGCATTTGGTCTGCTCCAGCTTCCCGTTCCTGTCATAATACAGCGCTGCCGCCTCTTCCTGGGCCTGGAAGCTTTTGATGACTCCCAGCCCGCTGAGCAGATCCTTCACCATGGAAAGGAAACCGGCGTTTTTCTCGCTGACTTTCCTCTCCTGTTCCGCGATCCGGTTCCCGAACGGCAAAGAGGCCGCAATGAGCAGAACGCCCAGAGCCATCACTGTCAGAGTCAACGGCCAGCTGTACCACAGCATCAGTCCCACAGAGGCAACAGCCTGCAGCGTAAGTGTAAGGAAAGTGAAATTGGCCGTCAGATAGTTGGCCTCTATGGAGTTCACATCATTAGTCAGGGCAGAGATGTAGCTGCTGGTATTCTCCTTTCCAAAGGACGCGATTCCTTTGGAGGTGATAGCATCGAAGGCCTTGTTCCGGTAGCCCTCCACCGCCTTTCGGATGAAATTGTGCCGGAACCGTCTGTCCAGCAGCCATATCCCCACCGTCAGCAGCAGGAAGGCCACAGCCGTCCTCACAAGCCCTGCCAGCGTCCCCAGGTCTCCGCTCATGGACACATCCGTCAGCTCTTTGAGCAGATATGCGATTCCCACCTGCATCCCGCTGGACAGTGTGGCGGCTATGACAGCCAGCGTGAAGTTCGCCCTGTTGTTCCGGTAGAATTCACGGATATATTCCTTTGCCCTCTGTTTCTGCGTACTTTTGTCCATATGGATGTCCACCCTTTCCCGCGGCCTGACGCCGCAATCCGTAGCGCAACCCGGAGATTATGTACTGCCCTGGGCGGATTGATTCACAGTCCATGCTTCACAACTTGTGCTTCACACTCCTTCTTGCCCTACCGGCCCTTCTCACCCGGCCTTTCCTTCCGTGCCGTCCCCGGCTGCGCTTTCCGGCTATAGCTACAGTATACAGGGGTTTCTCCTGCTGTAAATATGGTCTGCGCAACAGGTGTTTTTTCGGGTGCAAGAGGTCGTATTTCCTTACGCTTTTTGTCACGCTTGCTGGGACGCTGGGTGAAATAGATGAAAATAGTATTCATCCGCCACGGCGAACCAGACAAAGCGGAAGTAGATAGCAGAGGTTTCATCGGGCAGGGAAGAGATATGGCGCCCCTGGGTATAGACAGGCTGAGACGGAAACTCTTTTCTGATTTGCAGATTATGGTAATTTGTCGTCGGGATTCAGGATTCTTGGCAAAATACCCATAAAAGGGGCTGCCTTTTTAATCAGGCAGCCCTGTGTTTTGTTTATGGAACTATCCTTTTTTTCGGTAATATACGAAACAAATCATCGCCCAAATTCCCGCACACCCGTCAGCTCTCCTGCCTTTCCAGCTCCCAGATATGCCTGTTCCGCCGGAAATACAGGCACACTCCGATTCCGGCGAAGGCGATCACAAAAAAGAGGAAAGCCGCCCCGGAGCCTTTCCCGCTGCCGAAGAGCCGCGTCAGCGCGCTCCCCGGTCCCTGGGCCGCCATGATGGGCTCGAACACCCGATCCACCAGGAACCCTCCCAGGAAATAGCCGATGGGAATCGTGAAGAACTGCAGGGAATTCCTCACGGAGTACACCCTTCCCTGCATATGCTCCGGCACGTGCAGCCGCATGATGGCATCCAGATTGGCGCTCATCAGCGGTATGGCGATCCAGCCCAGGAACCCGCCGATGCACCACACAAGCGGCGTCCTGCCCAGCGCCAGGAAGAAATTCTCGGAGCTCATGGAGAACAGCAGACAGTTGCAGATGACCCGCACCCGGCTCCTGGGCGCTTTCACGAAAGAGGCGAAGATGCTCCCCGCGAGCGTGGCCATGCCGATCACCGCGTTCACCAGGCCCAGCGCTCTCTCGCTTCCGCCCTCCCTGGAGAGCATCATGGCCGGAAAGGCCGCTTGGTAGACGGACGCCACCAGGTTGATGGATGCCAGGAACAGAATCAGCCCCAGTATCCCCTTCTGCTGCCGCAGATAAGACAGGCCTTTCTTTGTGGAATGCCACAGCTTCTCCTTCCCCTGCTCCCGCGCTGCCTCCCTGTCCTCAGGAATGCGGATCCCAAGCGCGAGCGTCAGGAAAGCGATGCCGAAAGTGGACAAATCAAAAGCCACCACAGCCTCCATCCCCCAAAGGCCCAGAATGGCCGTGGCGATGATGGGCGTCATGATGGAATTCACAGAACTGGAGAAATACCGCAGGCCTCCCACCCTCTGATAATATTTCTTCGGCAGCACCTTTGTCACCGCCACCTCGGAAGCCGGCTGCTGGACTGTGTTCATGACCCCATTGATCCCATTGATCAGGTACAGATGCCATATCTGCAGCCTGCCTGTCCGCAGCAGAATCAGCATGGCCACCGTAGTAGCCGCAGCCAAAGTGTCGCAAATCAGCATGGTGGCTTTCTTGTTCCACCTGTCGCTGAGAGCGCCCGCGAAAATGCTGAGCAGCACATAGGGCGCGTAAGAGCTCACCATCAAAAGCGCCGTCATCAGGGCGGAGCCTTTCTGGGTGTAAGACCAGATTACCAGCGCATAGCTGGTCATGGCGCTCCCCAGGCCGGAGAAGGACTGGGTCAGCCAAAGCAGCAGGAATGTCCGCATCTCCCGGAGGGTGCTCCCGATGCTTCCGCCGTCGTTTTCTTTTGTGTTCCTATCGTTATTCATAGACTTTGCTCCTTGTCAGATTTCGTTTTCTTTCTCTCTCAGAATCGAAACAAGCAAAGTCCCAGAGCAGTCATTCTACTCCATGCAATCCTGCCCTAAAAGACTTTGCACGGAGCCGACACAATAGCCAACAACATAATCTCACCTCCTTCAAAATGACAGCTTTCTGCCCTCCCTCAAGCCCGGAATAGGGATTGCGGGCCTGTTACCCTTCAATCCTATCCGCGGGGCAGGATGCTTTCTTTACACTGCCCCTCAGGAATTGCTCAACAGCAGCTTCGTGTAATCCTCCCTGGGATGGCTGAAGACTTCCTCCGTCTCCCCGATTTCAATAATCCGGCCCTCCTGCATGATCATGATGCGGTCGCACATCCGATAGACCACATTGATGTCGTGGGAGATGAACAGATAGGCCAGGTGCAGCTCCTGCTGCAGCCTCTGCAGCAACTCCATGATCTGGGCCTGTATGGTAACATCCAGGGCCGACACAGGCTCGTCCGCCACCAGGAAGCCCGGGCCAGTGATCAGGGCCTGTCCGATGCTCACCCGCTGGCGCTGGCCGCCGGAGAGCTGGGAGGGCCTGCGGTGGAAATAGCTCTCCTCCAGCCCCACCTTGCGGAGCATATCGTAGGCGGCGGCCTCCATATCCCCCTTGGTCATGGCCTTCGTCCTGTCCAGAGCCCCCTCAGCCCTCAGGGGTTCCTGGAGGAGCCATCCGATGGTCTTGGCGGGATTCAGGCTGCTGTAGGGATCCTGAAATATCATCTGGGGCCTGATGCTGTGATGCCTGATTTCCCCCTGGATATGGCAGTTCATACCCAGAATCGCCTTGGAAAGGGAGGTCTTGCCGCAGCCGCTCTCCCCCACCAGCCCCAGGCTTTCCCCGGGATAAATCTGGAAATCGGCCCCTGACACCACCCATTCCTTTTTCGTGCCGGAAAGCCTCTCCCTGAGGGAAAGCTTCCCTCCCTCCCGGTTCTTCCTTTCCCCGGCGGAAAAACTCACCTTGCCGTCCTGATAGTACACGGACAGATTCCTGACCTCCAGGACAGGGCCCACAGGGGATTCCGTCCGGCCATCGGCATCCTGCCCGCATTCACGCCCGGGGAGGGTTCCCTCAGCCCCGGGCCGCATGCCCTCAGAGGCATCCCTGCTGACAGATCCCCCCGGCTCCTGAGCAGAAAAACGCTTTGTCCCGGGGCTCCCGGCTGTGTTTTCCATGGCATCCCCGTCTTTCTTCCGCTTCTTCATCCGGGAAGGCACGGCCTCTATCAGCTTTCTGGTATATTCCTCCTTCGGATTCCGGAATATTTCCTCGGCGGGCCCCTGTTCCACCACGCGGCCGTCCTTCATCACCGCAATCCTGTGGCAGAGCCGCCTGGCCAGGTTCAGGTCATGGGTGATGAAGAGCATGGCGTTCTTCTGGTTTTGGTTGATCTGGCGCAGCAGCTCTATGATCTGGTTCTGTATGGTCACGTCCAGAGCCGTGGTGGGCTCGTCCGCCACGATCAGCTCCGGCTCCAGAATCACCGCCATGGCGATCATCACCCGCTGGCGCATGCCGCCGGAGAGCTGGTGGGGATAGCTTGCGTACACCTTCTCAGGCTCCTTAAGTCCCACCGCCCGGAACGCCTCCAGCACCTTTTCCCGCCGCTCTCCGGCGGTCATCTTCGTGTGGAGCCGCAGGGTCTCCTCCACCTGCCGCCCTGCCCTCTGAGTGGGATTCAGGGAAGTCATCGGCTCCTGGAACACCATGGACATGCGGGCCCCCTGGTAGCTGCGGTAGAGGGCCTTGTCCCGGGGCCTGCCCGCCTCCTGCAGCGTCACGCCGTCAAAAAGAATGCGTCCTGTCGTCACACGGGCAGAATCCGCCGAAAGCCCCATGAGGGTCAGGGCCGTGAGGGATTTCCCGGAGCCGGATTCCCCCACCACGCCCAGGATCTCTCCCCCCGAAAGCTCCAGATCCACATGCCTTACCACTTCCGTATCCCCGAAAGCCACGGACAAATCCTCTATCCTGATCAAACCAAAGCGCCTCCTTTCAGGCTCCTCCGCAGCCGGCTCCTGACCGGCTGCGGAACGCAGCGGACACAAAGCGGGCAAAATCCGCTCCATGCGTGTGTTCCTCCAAGCGCGATTTTGCGCTTTGCCTGCACCTATTGATTCCCGCCGGCAATCAAATGCCCCGCTGCAAGCAACGGGGTATCAAGCTTGCAACGCTGCAGAGCAGAAAGTGTCCTTCGGACACTTTGGTATCTGACCCCCGCGGCATTCGCCAACTGGCCGTGCAGGCACGGCCGCTTGGCTCATTGCTCGCGGGAATAAGCCCCAGATATGCTTGCAGCGGGGGGCCGCACCGTCAGAAGCGGCACTGACCGCTGTGTCAGCGTGGGACTAAGCGTAAGTATCTTTTTACTGTCTGCGAAGGGTGAAGCCGCCCACCAACTGCTTGAGCACCCCGGCCTGGTCGGAGAGCTCCTCGCTGGTAGCCGCGCTCTCCTGGGCCGTGGCGGAATTGGACTGCACCACTTCGGAAATCTGGCCCACGGCCACGCTGACCTGGTCGATGGCACCGGTCTGGCGCTCCACGGCCTTTGCCATCACTTCCATCTGCTCCGCCGCCTGCCCTGCCAGCACCACCACGTCGGACACGGATACGGTGACATTGGACACGGCCTGGCTGCCGCTGCCCACGGCCTGGATGGAGCGGCGGATCATCTCCATGGTGGCCTTGGTGGCCTCGTCGGATTTGGTGGCCAGCTCCCGCACCTCATTGGCCACCACCGCGAAGCCCTTGCCCGCCTCCCCGGCCCTGGCGGCCTCCACGGAGGCATTCAGGGCCAGGATGTTGGTCTGGAGGGCAATGTCCTCTATGGTGTCTATGATGCGCTTGATCTCATTGGAGGAGGCCGTGATGGACTCCATGGCCTCGTTCAGATCCTGAATGTATTGGCTGCTCTCCTGGAGCTTATCCTCCGCACCCATCACTGCGGTTTTGGTCTCTTCCGCCAGCCGGGCCGTCTCTTTCGCGTCCCTGTCCATGTCCTCCAAGGTGGCGGACAGCTCCTCCACGGAACTGGCCTGCTCCGTAGCCCCCTGGGACAGGGCCATGCCGGAGGAGGCCACCTGGGCGGAGCCGCTGGACACCCGGGCCGTGGCCGCTGCTATGCCTCCCAGGGTCTGGTTCAGTTTCTCGGTGATGGTCCGCAGGTCGTCCTGGAGGGCCTTGAAGTCCCCGGGATACTGGGCGCTGCCGCCATCCCTGGTCAGGTCTCCGTTTGCGATGCTGCCCAGCACCGCGCCGATCTCCTCCAGCATGACCCTGAAGTTCTGCACCAGGTGGGCAGTGGAATCCGCCAGCACTCTGGTCTCGTCCCTTCCTTTTCCCTGAGGGACGGGGCTCTTTAAATCGCCCTGGGACAGGGCCTGCAGGCGCGCGGCGCATTTCACGATGGGCCCTGCGATGGAACGGCACACAAAGGCCGATATCACGATCACCGCCAGGCACAGGGCCGCACTGACCCCCATCTGGACATTATTGCCCATATAGGTGTAGTGCAGGAATTCATCCTCGCTGATAGTCACGGCCACGCTCCAGCCGTCCGTGCCGGGGATGGGGGCATAGCCCTGGATATAGTCCGTATCGTCCTCGGTATAGGTATATCTCCCCACGCCGCTCTCCCCTGCCACCATCTTCGCCTCGATGGCTCCCAGTTCCCGGACATAGCTATCACCCGGGTTCTCCTCCATCTCCCGAATGAGGTTCTCCTGGCTCAGCAC
Source organism: uncultured Acetatifactor sp. (assembly GCF_948601915.1). Lineage (NCBI taxonomy): Bacteria > Bacillati > Bacillota > Clostridia > Lachnospirales > Lachnospiraceae > Acetatifactor > uncultured Acetatifactor sp. The sequence goes on from NZ_CAPDXS010000019.1 coordinate 36,775, forward strand.
CTCCTCTGTCTCCAGGGCGGCGATGGTAGTACCCTCCTGATCAAGAATATAAGCATCGGCGTCCTCTCCGATCTGGATGCCCTCTATGATGGACTGCAGGATATTGGTATCGCAGTGGAAGTACACCACTCCGGTCACGCTGCCCTGGGACATCACGGGCGCTGACACCACCAGGTACATGTCATCGCCTTCCCTGTAGGGGACGGACATATAGCTCTTCCCCTGGAGCGCCGCCTGGAAAAAGGGTTCCCCGGAAACGTCCGCATCGTGGAACGCGTCATGGCCCTCCGCGTCCGCCATGCCGCCGAACCGCATATAGTAGGCATCCACTCTGCTCTGGATGAATGCCTGCTTCTCCTCGGGCGTAGCCGCCGGATCCGAAAGGATGGGGGAAGAGGCCAGCTCCGATATGGTCAGGGTATAGGTGGATATCATGTTCTGGGCCGCCAGAGCCGCCAGCCTGGCCGTCTCACCCAAAGTCTTCTCCAGAGCCGCCACAGTGGAGTTGCGGGAAATCGCCGTGCCCAGCGCCACATTGATCAGGGAGACTCCCATTGTGGCAATCGCAACCATAATCATAATCTTCGTCTGAATCTTCTTCATTTTCCTTTTCCGGGCCCCTGCGCGTTCCCCGCCAGGCTGCGGCCCAACCTCCTGTCCTTGAAATAGTTTCTTCCTTTCGGAAAAGGGCCCCTCACCGCCCCTTGACGTTCTGTAATGGAATGGCACCCAATACAGGACATATGTCACTTTCCCCGTATTTCTTGTAAGGCGGACGGGCAATTCCCCCTCTTTCACTGCATCGAAGTCCTTCTGCCGGTGGGTACGTCTGATATAGTGTACGTCTATGACGCCGGCCCAATGCCTCCTGCCCTGTCACTCGGAAACTTTCCCCCTGCGTATCCCCTCGCCGAACAGGGAGAAGCCCAGCACCACCCACACGATGGACATTCCCACAAAGAGGGCGTACCAGGGCGCGGCCTGGAGATATCCCTGGGCGTCCGAGAGCATGTTGCCCAGGCTGGCCTCCGGGGGCTGCACGCCTATGCCCAGATAGCTCATGCCGGATTCCGCCAGGATGGCATTGTTGAAGCCGATCATCACGGAGACCCAGAACACGGAGAAGATATTGGGCAGGATGTGGACGAACAGGATCCGGAAGTCCTTGACGCCCAACAGCCTGGCCCGCCTGATATAGTCCGCATCCCGCAGTTTCAGGTATTGGCTCCGCACCATCCGCACATAGCTTGGCACGAACACGATTCCCAGAGAGATGATCACATTCTGCCTGCCGCTGCCCAGGAGGCTTATGATGACCAGTGTCAGGAGGATGCTGGGGAATCCGTTGACCGCATCCGTGATCCGCATGACGATCTCATCCGCTATGCCGCCGAAATACCCGGTCAGCGCCCCCAGGAGGATGCCCGTGGAACCGGAAATGAGCACTACCAGGCTGCTGATGCCGATGGTGGTGCCCAGTCCTTTCATGACCCTGGAGAAGATGTCCCGGCCGAAATTGTCCGTGCCGAAGATGTGGAGCAGGGACGGCGGATCGAACTTTTCCGATGCCGACATGGCCGTAGTACTGTAAGGCGTCCAGAAAAACCCCACCACGCCCAGCGCCACGGCAAGGCCTGTCATGATCAGCCCTGCCAGAAAATATTTGTTGTATGGAATGCTACTCTTCCATGGAATGCTCTTCTTCCATTTTGCACCAGAACGCTCTCCTTTCATGGAATGCCCTCCTTTCTACCGCTCTGCAGCCATCCCGGCCCTTTTGGGGAAAGTGTTCCTACTGCCGTCAGAGCTTACATCTTTATGTAAATGAATATTCACACGCTGCCTGTCCTTTCTGATAGGTACATTCAATTATTTCAGCAGGATTCATTTTTTCAATATAGGTCAAACACCTGAAAACCATCCCATGACCCACAAAAATAACCTTATCATAATCTGAATATTTATCTGCCACGCGTATCATTCTTTTTCGCATATGGCTAAGGGATTCCCATCTGCATTTTTTTCCTGGCGGATACTCACCGTTGAATTCAGTAAATTCTCTGGCAAATGCAAAGCTTTCTTCAGAAGTTTCATACTGATTGTTCTCATCAGGTATCCATTCATGCAAATCGATATCAACTTCAACTCGTATTCCTGTTTCTCTTGAAAGAATCTGAGCCGTCTGTAACGCTCTTGTGTAGGGAGAAGATACAATAAGTTCTGCCTCTTTCAGACGGGCATCTTTTGCCGTTATTTCTGCCTGTTGTCTTCCTTTTTCGGATAAAGGGGCAAAATCCCTGCCAAATCCCCAAAATCCATTTACAAACATATCATCGTAATTTGCTTCTCCATGCCTGACAAGATAATACAATGCCATTTTATGAATCCTCCTGATGCCCTTTAATCCTCCTCACTTCCCGCTGATGCGCGGGTCGATGAGCCGATAGATGACATCCACCAGATAATAGACCACAATCACTACGAAAGTGATGTACAGGATCAGTATCTGCACCACCGGGAAATCCCTGGTGGAAATGGCGCTGATCAGCAGCCTGCCGATGCCGGGCAGTCCGAACACTTGTTCTATCACAATACTGCCCGCCACGATCTCCGCCACGATCATCCCCAGGAAAGTGACCACGGGCATCATGGCATTGCGCAGCACATGGGCATACATGACCCGCCGCTTGGTGCAGCCCTTGCTGTAGGCCGTGCGCACATAGTCCGTGCCCACCTCCGTCAGCATGGAATTGCGTAAAAATCTTGCCGTCATGGCAATCTTCGGCAGGGCGATGGACAGCGCCGGGAACAGCAGGTATCCCAGGAAGCCCGTGAAGTCCTCCTCATAGCTGATATAGCCGCCGGGCGCGAAAAGCTTCAGGACGATGCCGAACACGAAAGTCACCAGGATGCCCAGAAAGAAGGATGGCACCGCCATGGTGGCCTGGGTGATGACGCCCAGGACAGCGTCCAGCAGACGGCTGCCGCTCCTGGCCCAGAGCACCCCCAGCGGGATGGACACCAGTATAATCAATGCCAGCCCCAGCGCCGCCAGCCACAGCGTCACGGGAAGCTTGTCCCCGATCAGCTCCGCCACCGGCATCATCTCGTTCATGTTCCTGGAGTAGCGATAGCTGACTCCCAAATCGCCCTTTGCCACCCCCGACATCCAGTTGAAGTACCGAACTGCAGGCGGGTCGTTGAATCCCAGCTCTTCCCGAAGCTGCTCCTCCCTCTCGGGAGTGGCTTCCGTCCCCAGGATGGATGTGACCACGTCCCCGGGGATGATCTGGAACGCAAGGAAAGCGGCGACGGAAACAAGGAACAATGTCATAATGAGAGTGATGGTTTTCTTACCTAAATATTTCACGCTGCCGCCTCCTTTTTATTCCAGTTCCCATTCGTGGGAATTTGTTCCGCCTCTTCACTTCAGTGCCGAGGCTCTTTTTATTCGGTGATGTACACTGTGCTCATGTCCTGCACATACACAGGGTAGAACTTGTAGCCCGCAAGCTTCTTGCTGATGGCCGTCTGGTTGGACGCCACCTGGATGAACACGCTGCCCGCCTCGTCGCAGAGGATTTTCTGCAGCTCTTTGTAGCACTCTGCCTTCTCCGCCGGGTCCAGAGTGGCCTGGGTTCTGGTGTAGACCTCATCATATTCCGCGCTGCTGAAATTGATGAAGTTCTTCTTGGAGTCGGTCTGGAAACGGTTCATCAGGTATCCCGGCGTCATGTCGCAGGTCAGGGAGACGATGGTGGCCTCGTACTGGCGCCCCTTGTAGGTCTCGTCCAGCCAGGTGCTCCACTCCACCGCCTTGATGGTAGCCCGGATGCCCACTGCCTTCAACTGCTCCACCACCACCTCTCCGGTCTGCATGTGGATCTCATAGTTGGAGGGAACGGTAATCTCCAGGTCGAACCCGTCCGGGTATCCCGCATCCGCCAAAAGCTCTTTCGCTTTCTCCACATTGGCCGTGGTGCCATAGGTGTCGTTCAGATCCACATAATTCTCCTTCAGCGTGGGCAGCATGGCCGAGCTGATCAGCGTGCCCTTCCCGCCCCCTACGAAGTTGTTGATCTCTTCCTTGTCTATGGCATAGGAAATGGCCTGGCGCACCCGCACGTCATTCAGAGGCTCCACCGCATTGTTCAGATACAGCGCCTGCACCGCATTGGAGGGCGACGAAACCACCTGGTGGCTGCCCTGAAGGGCCTGGGCCTGGGAATCCGTCAGGTAGGCGTAGAAGTCGATGGTGCCGCCCTGGAGCTCCAAAAGGGCCGTGTCGGCGCTGCCTGAAATCTTGAACTCCACCTGATCCAGATAGGGCAGGCCCTCCTGCCAGTAGTCCGGATTCTTCGCCAGGACGATCCCCTCCTGGGGCTTGTAGGAAACAAAAGAAAAAGGCCCGGTGCCAATGGGATCCACCGCCTCTCCCTCTCCGCTGCCCGCGGGGATGATGGCTGCCACGAAGCTGTAGATCAGCTCTGTGTTGGCGCTCCCTACTGTCACCTGAACCGTCTTTTCGTCTATGATGTCTACGGATTCAATCGCGTTCAGCGTGGAACTTAAGGGCGTGCCATCCAGCAGTCCCGATACCCTCTCCAGAGAGTACTTCACATCCTCAGCCGTCACGACGTTGCCATTGTGGAACTTCACGTTTTCCCTCAAGGTGAAGGTGTATACCAGACCATCCTCGGAGATTGTGTAGTCACTGGCTACCGCATTGATCAGATTGCCGTTCTCATCGGGCTTTACCAAGCCCTCGAAAACATTGAATAAAATTTCGCTCGTTCCTGCCGCCGTCGCTTTGTGAGGGTCAAGACTGTCGATATCCTGTTGTACTCCTACAACGATGGAGCCGCCGTACATATCCCCTGCCTGTCCGGAAGCGCTCCCGCCCTCCGAACCGGATTCCTCCCCGCTCTCCTGCACCTCCGTGCTCTCTTCGGAATCATTAGATTCTGTGGAAGCATCGGACTGCCCGGAGTCAGGCTGTGTGGATTCTGTTGTGGACTCCTTTGAGGAATTATCCTCCGAAGACTCTCCTGTGCCGTCTGCGCATCCGCCCAGTACAGCCATTCCCAGAAGCGCCGTAACCAGAAGAACACAAAGGCCCTTCTTTCCGTGAAAACTTCTTTTCATTACGCTCTTCTCCTCTTCGTCGCAATGGAACGCTTTTATGTACGCTTTCCATTGGCATGATGATAAACCTCTCATTATTCGATTGTCATCCTCATTTTACCATAGAATGGGGGAAAAGCAAGTATTTTCTGTGGTACAATCGCCAAGTGTAATGGCCGAAAGGAGCAGCCGCATCGCTGTTCACTCCGTACATGGCGGCAGCTGCACAGAAACTATAAGCCCGTCGTTTTAACGAATATTAGCCTATATTTTACCGCACTGACGATAAAAGACGCATTTGACGGTAAGTCTGGCGGACAATAGCCAATCAGCCTCCGCCCTCCATCCGTCTGCGGTAGACCTGATACAGGCAGTTCCATTCAAAGTCGCTCTCCGGCCGATATGCCCTGGGAAAGCACTCTGCCAGCCGCTCCTTCGCCTCCGGGGCGCACAGTTCCTCCCGCAGCGTCTCCTTCAAACCGTTAAGCTCCAGAAAGCGCCCTACCTCTTCCAGACCGGCCCGCACCTTTTCTTCTTCCACGCAATAGTCCATATCATAGCGGGTATCCGTCTCCCACCGGGTCAGCATATCCGTCTTTTCTCCAATCCATTCCGTCAAAACTGCCGCAGACCCATTGTTTTTGGTCATGCGCGCCAGCTTGTCTATATCGTGGGTATTCGGCACTGTGACGCCTGCGCATTCCAGAAAAGCCTTCAGGGTCTTTTCCACTGCCTGCTGCAGGTGATACGCCACCGCATTCATATAAGCCTCATCGTTTTCCGGCACCTTCAGCAGGTTCTCCGCCGCCCGGTAGTCCAGAAAAGCGCGTCTGAAATACCTGATGTCACACATAGCATCCCTCCCTGTCATACACCACAATTCCCTTTTCCTCTATCTCCCTGCGCAGCCGCTCCCCAATCCGGTCGGCATAGAGCACGTCCACCCCTTCCCCTGTCTCCCCGGCGCTGTAGGAAAATGGCTTCTCCACGTCATACCGCTCGATGCACAGATCCAAATCGCTGTAACTGTTGCACCGGAATTCCACGCCGCTTCCGAATACGATTGCCGCCTTTATGTTCCCATCCTCCTGGAAGTCACGCTGGAAAGCCTGCACCAGCTCCTGTTTTAAGGGGTGCACATACTCCGCATGGAGAAAACCGATTGTCTCATTTTTTCTGTCAAATGTAAAATGCAGGTCAAAATTGTTGTATTTTTTCATTCAGTTTCCTCCCAGTTCCTTTCGAGAGGTTTTCCGTTTCTTATCACCATTTTATCATAGAATACAGGGATTGCAACTATTTTGAGCCCTGTTCAGCTTTGAAAGGTAAACTTATTTTATGACTTGCCATTTTCAAGAAATCTCTTGTTTCAACATTTTGTTCTAAAATTCCTGGGATACCGCATCATCAACAACAGCATATGGTATTCAATATCCGACATCTCCCGCGCCGCTCCGTCTACAAAGACCTCATTGAATTCCTCGTGTATCCTGATTCCGCCCATCTCCAGATAGTTTTCCTTCTCCTCCCCGGTTCCGGAAGCCTTCCCCATGTAGACATGATACCGGCGCAGCAGAGCCTTCACCCTGCCCAGGCCCCTGCCACGGTCTGAATGCCGAAGTTCTCGAATATCTGGAACAGCTTTCCGTCCTGCTGCGCGGCTTCGAATACCTTCTCCATAAGCTTTTCCCGGCCGATCTCCTTATCCTTTTTGATGAAAGGCCACAAATCTTCCAATAGCCCCTTGGCTCCATACTGGCGTATGGGCAGCGCCCCCATGTCCGGAATGTCCGGCCCGTTGCCCGCCATCATGTCCATGTTCAGCCTGGCAATCCTCGCGGCATTGTCATCGCCTGTGTTCAGCTGGCTGTAGTCCCTGACCTCGATGCGGTAGTCCTCCAGAGGGAAGTAGAAGTTGATGTCGTCCTGATTGATATCGGAATCCACCCATGAGAACAGTTTCTCCCCCTCTTTGGCGCCTGCCTTGCAGCCATATACCGTATCTCCGTTCTGATAATAGAACTGATAGGCCCCTCGGCCGGGCCGGATGCCATAGGCATTCAGAGGCATGGGATATTCCGCCCCCAGGGCTTTCTTTTTCGGGTCGATGGTCTTCAGCACATTGTCCGAGGTCTGGGTTTCCTCATTGTAAGAAGAACAGATCATGCCCAGGGTGCCGTCCCCCAGGGGCGTCAATGCGCCTGTCATGTCTTTGCCCTCCACCGTGAACAGCACCTGCAGCCCGGGATCCAGAGCGAATATCTTCTTCTCCGTTACGGCATAGATGTTGCCGTCCCGGTCGAAGGCTGTGCTGTAGACAGTATCCACATCCAGTTTCTGCGCCAGTCCGCTGATATCGACGCGCTTCAGTTCTTTCCCTGCGGCATCCAGCTGCCGTCGGATCACAGTCTCCTGGATATCGCTCTGGTACTGCCATTTATCGTCCGTCTCCTCATTGAATCCCTCAGGGAGCCGGAATGTGTAGCTGTACACATTCTCCGTGACCCACATGGTATCCTCTGTCCCCACAGAGAGTTCCTGGATGCTTACATTTCCCTCCGTCCCCTCCGGAAGCGGCACCGGCTGGTACTGCTCCAGCTTCACGGCCTCCCCGCCCTCCAGCGGTATCCTGTAGAGGAAGCTCACATAATTGGCCGCTGCGCTGTCTGCCGGAACCGCTTCATTTGCATTGGCTGCCAGATATATGTTCCGGCTGTCCGCACAGCCGGCGCTGAGGCCCTCCGCCGCCAGCTTGAGCTCCGTAAATTTCGGCACATACACCGTGCCGGGCAGCCGGCTCTCCTTCTCCTTTTCCCTGCTGCCGCAGGCAGTCAGCCCCAGGGACAGAATCACGGCCAGCAGCACGGCCCTTTTCCCTGATTTGTGTCCACACCACATGATCGGATACCTCCTTGTATGTATTTCTCTATAAATCCAGCATACCTCCTGTTCCTTAATAGATTCCGGCTGTATTCCTTAACAAATCTAAAGCCCCTGCCGCAGCCCCGCAAGCGCTTCCATCCAACCGGCTAGAAGCGAAAAGGCTGAAAAACATTGTATATTATTTCCGCACATGCTATAATTCCCTTATTCATTTTCATAGCGGTTCGTAAAGGGGATGCCGGCACGAGGAAATCGCAGAAACATGAAAAAAGGAGGTTGCAGACAATGGATATCCGTATCAGGAAGGAGATGCCGGCGGATTACCGCCAGGTGGAGGAGCTGACCCGGGAGGCCTTCTGGGGCGCGATGGACCATCCCACCTGCGATGGGGAGCATCTGATCGTGCACAAGTTAAGGGGCCTGCCCTGTTTCGTGCCTGAGCTGGACTTCGTGGCAGAGGTGGACGGAAAAATCGTAGGGCATGTCATCTACAGCCTGGCGAAGGTGGTGCCCGCGGAGGGCATGGGCGAGAGGCATCTCACAGAAGAAAGACGTTCCGGAGAAATAGAAGTCCTGAATTTCGGCCCCTTGAGCGTCCACCCGGACTACAAGAGGATGGGGATAGGTTCCGCCCTGATGCGCCATTCCATCACACGGGCGGCGGAGCTTGGATACCGCGCGATCGTCTTCTACGGGCATCCCGATTATTATCCCAGATTCGGGTTCCGGAGGGCCAGCCGGTATGGCATCCTGTCCGCGGACGGAAGCAGCCTGGACGCGCTGATGGCCATGGAGCTGTACGATGGCGCTTTGGAGGGCATTGATGGACGGTATCTGGAAGACTGCGTCTATGAGGTAAATCCGGCGGAAATGGCGGAATTTGAAAAGGGCTTTCCCTACAAGGCGCCTGTGCAGCCCATACCCTCCCAGGTTCTGACAAGCCAGCTTCCCAGAGAGGCAAAACAGGCCTTCGTACTGCATGGAATCAGGTATGTGGCGCAGCTGCAGCGGTTCAGCGGCGCAGAGCTCCTTGGCTGGGAGGGCATGGACGAGCATCTGTTGGGGCGAATCAACGGGATATTGTCACAATTGGGACAGCCCTGTAAGCTTGCGCCCTCATCTTATATTTTACAGCTCGCCGAACTGGGCCTGCGCTGCCCTGTCTGCTCGCTTATCCGGTCAAAGGCCGGCATCTCTCTGTATCGGGTGGAATCGGAGGGGAAAAGATACATCCTGAAGGTCTTTGAGAAGAAAGAGGATACACGGGAAATCCGCAGCTATCTGATGCTGTCAGAGCTGGGGATACCCACCCTGCCTCTGCTGGGCCGCACGGAGAACGCCCTACTGCTGCCCGATGTGGATGCATCCGGCGATTACAGGCTGGGCGAGGAAGGGGATCTGAGCGACCCTCAGGTGGCAAGGTCTGTCGCCAAGTGGTACAGGACACTGCATGACAGGGGCAGGGCTTTTCTTTGCGGCATGGAAGAGGGGCATTCCAGAGAAGAAATGCAGCTTGGAGAAGAAGTGGATTCCATGTACGACGAATCCGACGTAATCACCCTGGAAAACATGAGATTAATCGCGAAAAAGACAGGCACCGGGGACAATACACTCTGGCAGGCCATTACAGAGCATTACCCTGAAATCCGCCGCCGAATCGATGCCCTGCCCCGCACATTGACCTACAATGATTTCTACTGGACGAACCTGATCGTGTCCAAAGACAAGGAACATGCCTTTATGTTCGATTACAATCTGCTGGGAAAAGGCATCGCTTACGGCGATGTCCGCAACGTGACCTGCGCCCTCTCCCATAAGGCGGCGGAAGCTTTCCTGGAAGCCTACGGCGGCCACATCCCGGATTTGGAGAAGAAAGCGGACGCCTTTATTGCGCCGCTTGTGACGCTGTTCGGCGCCTGTGAGCGCCATACATTCCCGGCCTGGGCGGAGGCTTCCCTGGAGGAATTGAAAAGCGGCCGTATATTGGAGCATCTGGAAAAATGGCTGAGAGCGCAATAGCTATCGCTCCATTTTCACCAGATGCCCACCAGATACTCCCCTCGTCCCTTCCTTCCAGGCGCTTTGCATCCGACACCGAAAAGCCATGCCGCACTGCTCCCTATATCCCCTCCACGCAGTTGGCCATCAGCATGGCGATGGTCATGGGGCCCACGCCGCCGGGCACAGGGGTGATATACGATGTCTTCGGGGCCACGCTTTCAAAGTCCACGTCCCCGCAGAGCTTATTGTCCTCATTCCTGTGGATGCCCACGTCTATGACTACAGCTCCGTCTTTCACATAAGTCTCGTCCACCATCCTGGGCTTCCCCACTGCCGCTACCAGGATATCCGCCCGCCTGGTAATCTCCCGCAGATTCTCCGTCCGGGAATGGCACACTGTCACGGTGCCATTCTCCCGCAGCAGCAGCATGGCCATGGGCTTGCCCACGATGTTGCTGCGGCCCAGCACCACGCACTCCTTCCCCTGTATCGAGATGCCTGAGCGTTTCAGCAACTGGATGACCCCGGCGGGAGTGCAGGATACGTAGCCGGGCCTGCCGATGCTCAGGTTCCCCACGTTCACGGGATGGAAGCCGTCCACATCCTTCTCCGGCGAGATGGCAAGGAGCACCCTCTCCTCGTTGATATGGGAGGGCAGGGGGAGCTGTACCAGGATTCCGTTTACATCCTCACGTTCGTTCAGTTCCCGGATGATGCCCAGCAGCTTTTCCTCCCCGGTCTCCTCCGGCAGCTCGTAGGAAAGGGAGCGGACGCCCACATACTCGCAGGCCTTCTTCTTGTTCCGCACGTACACGGAGGAGGCCGGATCCGCGCCCACCTGAACCACCGCCAGGGTGCGCTCTATGCCCTGTTCCCTCATCCGCGCAGCTTTTTCCCGTAATTCGTCCTTGATCTCCTGGGAAATCTTTTTTCCGTCTATGACCTGATACATCCTGTCCTCCTACTCTGTATTTGAATAGCGTTTTTTAGTTTTTTCAGTATTCTGGATTATCCTAAACCGCATAAATTCGCTGTTTCCGAGATATATTTATATCTGCGAGATTTTTTTGCACCGTTTTGGCACTGCTTTTTCCTTGATCACCTTTATGACATAGTGTTAGCACCTTTGTATGGTCACTAAGGAAAAATCTACCCGAAAACCGCATCTCCCATACAAACAGGAATTTATTTATGTCGTGGATATTCGGGCATCAAATCAATCAATTTAATTGTCCGTCCTTCTTTATCCAGTAGAATTTCAATATTTTCCACATCTCCGCCTAAATGCATCATAAATTCTCTGCAAATACCGCAAGACGGAATTATATTTCCATCTTTATATACTGAAACCACTTTTTTAATCTCACTTTCGCCATATGTAAGCATTGTTGATAAAGCATTTCTTTCAGCACACATTCCTATAGAGCCATCTGTGTCAATGCATATACCCTTGTAAATATTGCCCTTTTTTGTGAGTACGGCAGATGCCACACTTCCTACCCACATTTTATTTGAAACATCATGGGG
>NZ_CAPDXS010000020.1:0-35916 GCF_948601915.1 uncultured Acetatifactor sp.
CCTACACGACGCTCTTCCGATCTATGTAGGAAATGTATTGGCGATCCTCGTGCCGCCTCCGCCGGCGGATCCCGCCGCGGAAGGGGCGCAATGAGCTTCCCGGGCCCCGATTCGGGCGGACGTGAGGCGGCGCGGAACATGGGGATGAAGACAGGAAAACTGCCGGTAAATGCCATGAAGCGTTCTGTCTTCGGACAGATCCGGAGAAATAGAGAGGAAGTGTTGAATGGCGCAGGATTTGGAGAAGACTGCGCCATCTTCTCATTCCGGCCGGAGGCTGCCGCGGCGGTCTGCGTGCAGGAGGCTGTGGTGGCCCTGGACCGGACATCTGCCGCTTCCCGGGCCGGAAGGCGGGCGGCAGACGCGCCTCAGGGAGAGAAGCTGCCCGGCGGAGAGCCCCGCGGGTCCTGGCACGAAGAAGCGGCCATGTCCATGGCGGATTTGATTGTGAAATGCGCCAACAACCTGGCGGCGGGCGGCGCAGAGCCGGTGGCAGCGACGGTGGCATTGCTCTTGCCGGAGACCGTGGAAGAGCCCCAGGTCCGGGCGCTCATGGCTCAGACACAGGAGAAGTGCACGGAATTACATATGGAAATAATCGGAGGCCAGACAAGGGTGACAGCGGCGGCAGCCGGGCCGCTGGCGGTGGTGACGGGATACGGCGCGGCAGCCCGGGGAGAAAGCCACGGGCCGGGAGCCGCTGCCCCGGGACAGGACATCGTCCTGAGCAAATGGATCGGCCTCCAGGGCACCGCCCTGCTGGCGCGGCGCTTCCGGGAGAAGCTGCTGGCGCGCTATCCCGCCTGGCTGGTGGAGGAAGCGGCGGGCTTCGGGCGGTATCTGTCCGTGCTGCCGGAGGCACGGGCGGCGAGGGAGCACGGCGTCTGCGCCATGCACGATGCCTCGGAGGGCGGCATCCTGGGGGCCCTCTGGGAGCTGGCGGAGGGCGCTGGCCTGGGGCTGGAGGCGGATCTGCGCGGCATCCCCCTGCGCCAGGAGACCGTGGAGGTATGCGAGTGCTGCGGGGCGAACCCCTACGAGCTGCTCTGCGGCGGGTGCCTGGTCATGACGGCCCGGGACGGACATGGGCTTGCTGCGGCGCTGGAGGCGGCCCATATCCCGGCCACAGTGATCGGGAAGCTGACCGGGGGCAGAAGCCGGATACTGAGATGCGGGGAGGAAATCCGCTACCTGGACAGACCCCGGAGGGACGCCGTATATCAGATGCCGGAACCCGGGTGAAAAATTCGAAAAGAGAGGGACAGGAAATGAGAGAAGAATTGTTGGCATTGATCGAGAAGAACAGCCGGATCGACTTAGGGGAGCTGGCAGTGCTCCTGGGGGCCGGGGAGGCGGAAGTGGTAAGCGAGCTGTCCGCCCTGGAACAGGAGGGCATCATCTGCGGATACCACACCATGATCGACTGGGAGAAGACTTCTCGGGAGAAGGTGTCCGCGCTGATTGAGGTGCGTGTGACGCCCCAGAGAGGACAGGGCTTCGACAGCATCGCGGAGCGCATCTACCAGTACCCGGAAGTCCAGAGCGTGTACCTGATGTCCGGGGGCTATGACCTGATGATCATCCTGGAGGGGAAGACCCTGCGGGAGGTGTCCTCCTTCGTGTCGGAAAAGCTCTCCGCCCTGGAGTCCGTCATCAGCACGGCCACGCATTTCATCCTGAAGAAATACAAGGACCACGGCACGGTGCTTTCCAGGAAAAAAGAAGACGAAAGGCAGATGATCACCCCATGAGAAATCCGTTAGCAGACAGAATCGTAGAAATCAAGCCGTCGGGCATCCGGAAATTCTTCGACATCGCCCAGGAGATGAAGGATACCATTTCCCTGGGGGTAGGCGAGCCCGACTTCGACACTCCCTGGCACATCCGGGACGAGGGCATCTACTCCCTGGAGAAGGGGAAGACCTTCTATACCTCCAACGCAGGCCTGAAGGAGCTGCGGGAGGAGATTGCGGAATATCTGTACAGGAAGCAGGGAATCCGCTATGAGCATCCCATGGAGGAGATCCTGATCACCGTGGGCGGATCCGAAGCCATCGACATCGGCTTCCGGGCCATGATCGATCCCGGGGACGAGGTGCTGATCCCGCAGCCCAGCTTCGTGTCCTACGAGCCCTGCGCCGTGATGGCCGGAGCCAAGCCCGTGATCATCGACCTGAAGGAGGAGAACGAGTTCAGGCTCACCGCCGCGGAGCTGGAGGAGAACATCACCGACAGGACCAAGATCCTGGTGCTGCCCTTCCCCAACAACCCCACCGGGGCCATCATGGAGAGGAAGGATCTGGAGGCCATCGCGGAGGTCATCCTGAAACATGACATCTATGTCATGTCCGATGAGATCTACGCGGAGCTTTCCTACAAGGAGAAGCATGTCTCCATCGCCCAACTGCCGGGCATGAAGGAGCGTACCATACTGATCAACGGCTTCTCCAAGGCCTTCGCCATGACCGGCTGGCGGCTGGGCTACGCCTGCGGGCCGCAGGCCATCATAGAGCAGATGACCAAAATCCACCAGTACGCCATCATGTGCGCGCCCACCACCAGCCAGTACGCGGCTGTGGAGGCCCTGCGGAACGGCGACAGAGACGTGGCGGAGATGTGCACGGCCTACAACCAGAGGCGGCGCTTCCTGGTGCATGCCTTCCGGGAGATGGGGCTGCCCTGCTTCGAGCCCTACGGGGCCTTCTACATCTTCCCCTGCATCAGGGAGTTCGGCATGAGCAGCGACGACTTCGCCATGCGGTTCCTGAAGGAGGAGGGCGTGGCCGTGGTGCCGGGGACTGCCTTCGGCGACTGCGGGGAGGGGTATCTGCGCATCTCCTACGCCGCATCCCTGGAGAACCTGCGGACTGCCATGGAGAGGCTCGGACATTTCCTGGAGAAGCTGCGCGGGGAGCGCGGAGACAGATAAGGAGGAGCGGCTATGAAGAAGAGGATCGGCATTGCGGTGGTCGCCATTGCGTTGCTTTTGTCCGGCTGCACCGTCCCGATGCCCATGGAAATCCTGGAACAGATTGCCCGAAGCGGGAACAGGGACAGCGCTGCGGAAAGCCCTTCTCCGGAGACAGAGAGCCGGCCGGAAGAAGGCGCAACAAAGTTGAAAGAGAAACGGGATAACGATAAGCAGGTGTTGGTCGTCCATGGCGGGGAAAGCGAGGAGGACTCCGGAGAGGGTAGCCGGACGGGAAGCGCCGTGGAGAGCGGAGATGACGAAAGCGGCGAGGCGGACAGCGCCTATGTGAAGGGCGTCACCACGGACAACGGATGGGAGAGCGAATACTGGAACCTACGCTTCACGGCCCCGGAGGGCGTCTTCATGCTCAGCGACGAGGGGATGGAGGCCCTGATGGGAATCGGAGAGGACATCATCTCCGAGAACTACAGCGAGAAGCAGCGGGAATACCTGGAAATGACGTCCCTGTATGAAATGCTGGGCACGAATGCCGAGGGGGACGCCAATGTGGCTGTGACCGTAGAGAAGCTCATGGTGAGGGGCATGGACACGGAGGACTACAAAAAGGCCGCGCTGCTGCACCTGAGGATGATACAGGAGCCGGTCTATGAGATACTGGACGACAGCGGCACCGCGGAGATCGCGGGGGAGACCTTTGCGGTGGTGAACACCAGGGTGGACAGCGGCGGCGAATACTATCAGGACTACTATTTCCGGGTATCGGGCGACAGGGCGCTGATCATCACCATCACATATGCGGAGGCCACATCGGAGCAGGCCGCGGCGCTTTTAGGCGGCTTTGACGTATGCCCCTGAGCGCGTCCGCCTGGATTTTTTGATTCGATGCTGCGGCGGAGGCCGGAGGCTTACGGCGCGCGGGCTCTGCCCCACCGGCCTGCATGCCGCCTGGCGGATGCCTGGTACACAGGTGCATGAATTCCCGGGTATCGGTGCCTGACGTCCGCGCCGGACAAGGCGGAGGAAGGAGACGGGCACAAGGCATCACTTGATGACGACAGAACTGTAATCGAGTGGGCAGCCAGGGCTGATCGCTCAAAGATTCAGGCACTGGGGTACTGGCCGGCGGGCATAGATTGACACAGGAGGGAATGGACAGATGCATATCGTACTGCATCAGCCGGAGATACCGGGGAATACGGGAAATATAGGGCGTACCTGTGTGGCTACAGGCACGCCCCTGCATTTGATAGAGCCGCTGGGCTTCCGGCTGGACGAAAAGTCTATCCGCCGGGCCGGAATGGACTACTGGCATCAGTTGGAGGTCTACAGGTACATGAATTTCGAAACATTCACCGAGCTTCATCCCGGCGCGAAGATCTGGATGGCCACCACCAAGGCCAGGCACGCTTACACGGAGGTGTCCTACGGGCCGGATGACTACATCATGTTCGGCAAAGAGAGCGCGGGCATCCCGGAGGAGATCCTGGTGGAGCGCGAGGACAGCTGCATCCGCATCCCCATGCTCCCCGCCATCCGCTCCCTGAACCTGTCCAACTCCGTGGCCATCGTGCTGTACGAGGCGCTGCGGCAGAACGGCTTCGGGGGCATGCAGCAGGAGGGGGAGCTGCATCGGCTGGAATGGAGATGAGAG
The DNA here is from genome assembly GCF_948601915.1 of uncultured Acetatifactor sp. Classification (NCBI taxonomy): domain Bacteria; kingdom Bacillati; phylum Bacillota; class Clostridia; order Lachnospirales; family Lachnospiraceae; genus Acetatifactor; species uncultured Acetatifactor sp. The sequence goes on from NZ_CAPDXS010000020.1 coordinate 4,584, forward strand.
GGGATCCGGACAAAAAAGTTCGCCTTACCGGCAAGTAAGGCGAACTTTTTTTATACGTTTTGACAGTTTTTGGTGATTTTCCGCTCCGAAATTCCATATTTTCAGAAAAAATGACCATGGTTCGGGATACTCCTGTATGTTTATGGATGAAACATAACACTCCAAGGAGGTACAAAAGATGAATGAGACGGCATCCAGAGACAGCGAACTGAACCAGAGGCGGAAAACGGTATTGGAAGAAACGGAGCAGCCCCATCCGGCCCAGGGGCAGCCCCGGGAAGGGGAGACGGCCATGCCCTGCGGCACATTGAAGGACTTGAGCGCCGGCTGGCTGCAGGATCGGCAGGAGGCGGTGAAGAAAAGCACTTTTTCCACCTACAGCTATTGCGTAAAGGTGCATATCCTGCCCCTGGCGGGGGATATGCCCCTGGCGGAACTGGACGGGGAGGCGGTCATGGCCTTTGTCCAGAAGATACAGGAGAAGGAGCTTGCGGACACCACCACCAGGTCCATCCTTGTGGTATTCAAGTTCATCATAAAATACGGGATCCGCAGCGGGCTGATAGGCCGCGAGATTCTGGAGTATTGCCACGCAAGCTGCCGCAGGACGGAATCCAGGGTGCTGGCCATACAGGACAGCGCCAAGATGAAGGAATATCTGCTGCGGAAGAGGACGATCTTCCCCCTGGCCATCCTGCTGTGCCGGGGCACAGGGATACGCATAGGAGAGCTGTGCGGCCTGAAGTGGGGCGATATCGACTTTGAAGCATGTACTTTCAATATCAAGCGTACAGTATCGAGGATTCCGAATCCGGACACCTCCGCAGGGCAGCCAAGGACCATCCTCTATATCAGGACGCCCAAATCCCACACATCCTCCCGGGAAATCCCCATTCCCGGATACCTGATAAACGCCCTGAAGCGGCTGCGCAAAGGGGATGACCTCTATGTGCTGACCGGGCGGAGCACCTGCACGGAACCGCGGAATGTCCAGAAACGCTTCAAGACGATCCTGAAGCGCTGCGAAATGGAGGACTGCAATTTCCACGCCATGCGCCACGGTTTCGCCACGGCATGTCTGGAGAACGGGGTAGACTGCAAGACCGTGTCCGCCATCCTGGGCCACGCGTCGATACGGACTACCATGGATTTCTACGTACACACTTCCATGCGCCAGAAGAAAGACTGCATCGACGGTATCGACTGAAAAAAGGTCCGCCTTACTTGCCGATAAGGCGGGGCTGATGAAATTGTTCCCCGCTTTCTGCAAATCCCTTGCCAAATACCACAGGCTCTGCTATACTGCATTCAAAAGCATAAACTCTTTTGAAGCCGCATGGAAGAGCCGTTTTTAATAGGAAACTGCTCTTCCTGGCTTCAAACGAAACCTGTGCTTTTCGAAAAGTGGCCCACACGGAGGCGTTCCCCATGGTAAGGCAGACCGGCATCGGCATACAGGATTTCAGCAAAATAATCGAAAACAACTGCTTCTACGTAGATAAGACCGCTTTCATCAGGGAATGGTGGGAAAGCCGGGACGGTTTGCGGCCTATTGGGCCAATACCAGTTCCAACAGCCTGATTGGAAAGCTTGTCCGACAGGGAAGCCCTGACATTAAGATGGACATGGAGGGCCTGTTGAGAGGAGAGGTGCTCCACACCCGGGTAGACGAACAGATTGTCTTCAGCCAGCTGGGCCAAAGCGAGGTGTCTGTTTGGAGCCTCCTGCTGGCTGGCGGATACCTGAAGGTGGAGAGCCGTGGGACGGAGGACGGGGCTGACAGCGGAGAATATGTGCTGTCTCTGACGAACAGGGAAGTGCACATTGCCTTCGAGCGGATGGTGCAGGGGTGGTTCGAGCCCTGCGCGGGCTGTTACAATCGGTTCATCCGCGCATTGCTTTCGGGCAATCTGGATGATATGAACGGGTATATGAATGATTTGGCTGCTGAGCTTTTCAGCAGCTTTGACGGCGGTAGAAAGCCTTCGGAAAAAGCCCGCCCGGAACGATTCTATCATGGATTCGTCCTGGGGCTGTTGGTAGAGCTGAAGGACAGATACGGCATTTCCTCCAACGGGGAGAGCGGCTATGGCAGGTATGATATCATACTGGAACCGAAGAAGGACGATCTGGACGCCTTTTTGATCGAGTTTAAGGTGGCTGACACCAGGCACGGGGAGACTCTGGAAGCATGTGTGGAATCCGCATTGAAGCAGATTGAAGAAATGCGGTATGAAACAGTTCTGTGGAAGAAGGGGATTCCCGCGGAGAAGATTCATAGATATGGATTTGCTTTTGCGGGAAAGACAGTGCTGATCGGGTGAACCCGGGACGCCCCCAGGGCGCGGAACCTGCGGCAAAAGCAAACTATCAGGAAAGGAAAGCATTTAAGCAGAAGGTACGGACATATGGAATTCAGCAGAGGAAAAATCAGACAGATCAGACATTTGATGGTTTTGGCGGCGTTGTTGGTGCTGGCGATCATATACAGCCAGGAAGTGCTGCGGGGGGCGGCGTTTCTGGTCGGCATCGTATCGCCGTTTTTGGTGGGCGGGGTCATGGCCTTCGTGCTGAACATCCCCATGCGGGCCTTCGAGGAGAAGGTCCTGGGCCGGTGGCAGGGGAAGAGCGCCGGAAAGGTCAAGAGGCCCCTGTGCCTGACGCTGTCCATCGTGTCCGTTGCAGTGGTGCTGGCCCTGGTGGTGGGCACGGTGGTGCCCCAGGTGGTGTCCACCGCCTCTGAAATCGGCAGGAAGATTCCGGCCTTTACGGAAGAGGTCATGGAGGGAGTGGACAGGCTGGCGAAGGACTACCCAGAGCTGACGAGGCAGATAGACCAGCTGGAGCTGACGGAGATCAACTGGGATTCCATGCTGGACAGCGTCATCGATTTCCTGAAGAACGGCGCGGGGGATGTGCTGAACTCCACGGTCAGCGTGGCCAGCGGCATCATATCGGGCATCATGAACACGGTGATAGCCTTTATATTCGCACTGTACGTGCTGACCCAGAAGGAAAAGCTGGCGGAGCAGGGCAGACGGATTCTTTCGGCCTATCTGCCGGATAAGGTGGGAGCCAAGACTCTGGAGATATTCAGCCTCCTGCATAAGAATTTCAGCAGCTTCATCACCGGACAGTGTCTGGAGGCGGTGATTCTGGGCACTATGTTCGTGGTGGCCATGAGCCTGTTCGGAATGCCCTATGCTTTGATGGTGGGCGTGCTGATTGCGTTTACGGCGCTGATTCCCATCGTGGGCGGATTCATCGGCTGCGCTGTGGGAGCCTTCATGATACTGATCGACAATCCGCTGCAGGCCCTTTGGTTCGTGATACTGTTCCTGGTGCTGCAGCAGATAGAGGGGAACCTGATATATCCCAAGGTAGTGGGGAATTCCGTGGGACTGCCCGCTATCTGGGTGCTGGTGGCGGTGAGCGTGGGCGGCAGCCTGTTCGGGATTTCCGGAATGCTGTTCTTCATCCCGCTGACATCCTCCGGCTATGCGCTGCTGCGGGAGAGCGTGAACGACCGCAACACCAGGAGGCGGATGCAGGCGGCGCAGAGGAAGGGGAACAGGCCGGAAGACAAAGATGTAGTAATGGAAGAGGACGGAGGGACGGACGCTCCGGCGAAGAAGGTTCCGGAGGCGAAGGCTCCGGAGAGGAAGGCAGGGGAAAGAAAGAACGGAAAGAGGTCGTAAGAGCGGCTCCTGAAACAGGATGCCCCTGATAGAGCATCCCGGATTCCTGATGGCAGCCTGAAATGGAGGCTTCCGGCAGGATATCCGGGATGTCTTTGTGTGCCAGGCCCGGCGGGGGCTGCTGTCAGAACAGGCTGTTGCCCAGCATGCCGGCCATGCTCTGGTAGGCCGTCCAGGGGCTGTAACCGGACAGGGGATAGTTCAGGGCGCTCTGGGAGTAGAGGTTCCGGGACAGCATCTGGAGCATAAGTTGGTTGGTGGCATCGCACTGGTCACAGCAGGTGTTGCCGGAGGCGGAGACATCCTGTGCGGCGGATTCTCCGGAGGCGCTGCCGGGCCCTGCCGCCGCACCTGTTTGCCTGGCCGAAGATGAATTGATGGCCTGACGTGCAGTGGCGGCATCGTACAGGGCGGAACGGGTCTGCGCGGCGGTGTTCCGGGGGGCAGTGCTGCGTGTCCCGGTGGCCTGGGAGTCCCTTTCCGCAGCGGCCACGTCTGTAGCCGTCTGCGCTGCCCTTCCGGCCTGTGCCGCCGCCCGCTGCATCAGGCCGGAAAAGCTGCCCACATTGGCATAGCCTTTGACATTTGCCGTCCGTATGCCGCCCCGCCGGGCATAATAGGTGTTTACTTCTTTGATGCTGAAATCGTCTAAGTACATAATCTCTCCTTTCGAATCTTCCTGTTCTTCTGCTTTTCGCAGTGGATCAGGCATTATCCTGCAGTAAAACAGTCACCTGGAATTCGTTCCTCTGGGCCCGGATGTCCACACTCCCCTGTAGTTCGCGGCCTCCCGCTTGGCACTGTCCTGCTTTTCACAGTGGATCAGGCATTATCCTGCAGTAAAACAGTCACCTGGAATTCATTCCCCTCAGCCCGGATGTCCACGCTCCCCCTGTACTTCTCGGCCTCCCGCTTCACATTGGACAGGCCGATGCCGTGGAGGGCCATGAGGGGAGTCCGGGGGGAGCCCGGCCCGGGGGGCGCCTCCTTGGTGGACACGGGGAGTCCGGTGTGGCGGTGGAAGCGGAGATCCCCTTGGAAGGAGTTGCGGACTTCCAGCAGATAGAAGCGGTTCTTCTTTTTCCCGGAGAGGGAGATATACCGCTTCCCGGGCTCCACCCTTTCACAGGCCTCCAGGGCGTTGCGCAGCAGGTTGTTCAGGATGATGCCCATGTCGTAGGAATCGAAGCCTCCGGAGGCGGGAAAGGTGAAATCTGCCTGGAAGCGGATGCCCAGCCTGGCCGCGGCCCGCCCGACATCGCCCAGGATCACGTCCGAGACGGCATTCCCTGTGTACATGCCGGGCTCCAGGGCCTGTATGCTCTCCTCCATCTTGGCCATGTAGCGCTCCATGTCCCCGTAGCAGTTCCTCTCCGCCAGGCCCCTGATGTTGGCCAGATGGCCCCGCAGATCGTGTTTCATCCGGCGCAGCCCGTCGTAGAGCTGCTCCACCTGGGCCAGCCGCTCCTGAATGCCTGCCAGCTGCTGCTGTTCCACGAAATGCCTGCCCCGCTCCTCCTGGAGGGCCATGTTCTTCTGGCAGAGGGCAATCGCGGCCAGGGTCCCCGCGTAGAACAGGGCGGCCAGCAGGGGCACGATGCCCACGGCCATGGGCACCTGCTCGTAGAGCTGGAAAATGGAATCCCCGTCTGCCACGATGAGGAGCTGCAGGGTGATGCGGACGAAGAGGATTCCCGTCACCGGCGTCAGCAGCAGGTAGCACAGCTCCCTGACATGCAGGGCAAAGGGCCGTCTCCCCAGCACCAGAACCAGGCCCCGGAGCATGAGGGCAAAGAGGAGGAGCGTCAGCGCTTCGATGCAGATGTGGTTCAGCGCCGCGCCCAGGAAGACCTTCTCCGGGGTATTGGCGCCCGCCAGGAAGAGCCGATAGGTAAAATGGTTCAGGCTCTGTGCGGCCATCAGGCTCAGATGCCGGGTGCAGAAGAACAGCACTCCCAGCAGGAACAGGGCTTCCCGCCCGATGCCCAGAAACCGCCTGCAAACAGCCAAAAGCGCCGTCAGAAGCAGCATGCACAGCCAGCCGCGGAAGGAGAACACAGCGCCCAGAAAGAAGATGAAAATGTAGTCAACCAGCACGAACAGGCATTTTCGGCGCGTGCTCCGCCCGCCTCCCGCGCCCTCGTCCAGGAAGGGGCGCAGGAAAGCCGCCATGCAGGCCCCATAGAGGATTACCTCTATCCCTGCGGTTATCCGGTAGAGCAGTATGAAATCTGATTCGCGCAATTTCGCCTCCCTCCGGCTCCGCCTCCCTGACGAGACTACAAGGCCATAGGCCTGTCCGCAGGGAAGGAGCGTTTACTGTCGCAGGAAGCGCAGGTGCTGCTTCACGAAAGCATCGTATTTATATTTGGAGATCACCAGCTTTTCGCCGTCTGTCAGCGTGACCTGTCCCCGGGCATATTCCTCCACATGGCGCAGGTTCACCAGATAGCCCTTGTGGATGCGGGCGAACTGTCCGCCCAGCTCCAGCTCCAGTTCCCCTATCTTCCCGTAGTATTCCACTGTGCCTTCCTTTAAATGCAAAAGGAGCTTATGCCCACGGCTCTCCACATAGCGGATGTTCTCCAGCGGTATCACCCGGCTGGCCCCGGCGTATTGGACGAGCAGCGTCCTCCGGCGCTGTTTTTCCAGAACCGAGAGCTTCTCCGCCGCCCGCCGGAAGACATCCGCGAAGCGCCCCTCGTCCACGGGCTTCACCAGGTACTGGAAGGCCTCCACGTCAAAGGCCTGGTACACATAGCTTTCATAGCCTGTGACGAAGATGATGAGGGGCTGCCTGTCCGGAGGAAGGCTCCGAAGCCTCCTGGCCAGCGCCATGCCGTCCATGGAGCCGGGACTCCCCGCCCCTGCCGCCGCGCCGCGTTGAGCCGCCATTCCGCCATCAGCCGCCCCGCTGTCAGCCGCCCCGCCTCCCAGCTCGATATCCAGCAACAGCAGATCATAATCCTCTCCCGCAGCCAGATAGGCCTCCGCGGAGGCATACTCCGAAATCCGGCATGAAGAATCCTCCCGCCGGATCAGCGCGGCCAGATAGCTGCGGATATTCTGTTCGTCATCACATATCGCGATCCTGATTTTTCCCATCCCTTTCCGCCCCATTCCCCGTGCCGACTTTCCGGCCGGGACGCGGGCCTTCAATTCCTGTATCGTAAGGAAACGGACAAATCTTAACGGCCATAGCGCAAGTAGCCGTTTTGACAGCGCAACTGGCAGATATACTCACGAGCGATGAAATCTGCCGCAATGTCCCCATAGGCTTTCGCCTGTGAGCCGGGCTGCCTGGCAGATTTTGGTGATTGTCAGTTTATGCTGCAGACCGCCAGGATTTACAGTGGCATCTCCGGGAAAGTGCTTGGCTGGCGCTGCAAATTTAACCGATGCGCAGTATAAATGGCAGAAGATGGGAAAAAGGATATTGTCAAAAACCGTAATATCATATATAATTTACAGATGAACAGATGATGCCGGCAAGCGCCTATGACGAGGGGGATATGACAACACTGGACGACACCAAAACGCGAATCATCCATGCGACGATAAAGGCCGTGCGGCAGTATGGCCTGGAAGGGGTGCGCATCCAGAATGTCAGCAAGCTGGCAGGGATTTCCTCAGGCGCGATCTACCGGCACTTTGAGGGCAAGGAGCAGCTGCTGACAGAGTGCTTCACTTATGTGGACAGACAGGCCGCGGCGATTTTCGAGGATCTGCAGTTCAATCCTCTGGTCATGCTCACTGACCCGATGGGAGCGGTAAAGACGCTGTGGCTGCCCTATTTCCGGTTCTGGACGTCCCGCCCGGACGAGACGGTCTTCTACTACCGGTTCCGGGACAGCGCCGCGTTCCCCAGTTATGACAGAAGCCGGGACGTGACATACTTCGGAACCTTCATCGGGATGGTCCGGATTTTCAAAAAGGTGTTTCCCAGCCTGGACCGAATCAATCAGGACATGCTGTGGCTCCATGTCCTCACGTCCACATTGCTGTACGCGAAATATGTGGTGGAGGGAATCCTTCCAAATAATGAGGAGACCGAGGAGACGGTGTTCCGGCTGCTGACCACCGGGCTGAGCGGTTACCTGAAGCCGGAGAGGCTCTCAAGATTGAGTCGGAAATAAATACATGCCGCTGAAGGGCGGTTTGTTTTTGACCATATGATAGTGAACGTTTATTTACATTTTCTGGAGGAAGTATGAAAAAAATTCTGATTGTTGACGACAGCGCCCTGCAGGCGACCCAGTTGAAGTCCATCCTGAAGGACGAGTATGAAATCACCATTGCACAGAAGGGGGAGGAGGGGCTGCGCCTTGCAGGGGAGGGGGATTTCTCGCTGATCCTGCTGGATGTGGTGATGCCGGGGATGGACGGCTTTACGTTGCTGAAGAAGCTCCAGGACGATAATGCCACCAAGAACGTGCCGGTGATCCTAATCACCAGCCTTTCCGACGTGGCCAGCGAGGAGCGCGGGCTTATCCTGGGAGCCGTGGACTATATCACGAAGCCCTTCCACCCCCTGATTGTCCGGGCGAGGGTCAATACCCATGTGAAGCTGTACCAGTACCGCAAACAGGTGGAACAGCAGTCCATGACCGACCAGCTTACGGGGATCGCCAACCGGCGCAGGTATGAGGAATACAGCATCATAAGGTGGAATGAGGCCAACCGGCTGCAAATCCCGTTCTCCATCTGCATGTTCGATATCGATCGCTTCAAAGTATATAACGACACCTTCGGCCATCCCGCCGGGGATAAAGTGATTTCCGCCGTGGCGCAGACGGCGGCCTCCTATCTGCAGCGCAGCACGGACTTCCTGGCCCGCTATGGCGGCGAGGAATTTGTGGCGATTGCCATGGGGGACCAGGCCGATAAGATATTCGGGCATATGAAAAAGATCCGGCAGGCCATAGAGGACCTCCATATTCCCCATGACCCCTCCGTAGCCCAGTGGGTCACGGTCAGCATGGGCGGCATTACCGTCTGTCCCCCGGTGGAGCACGGCTACGGGTTTTACCTGCAGTTCGCGGACACACAGCTGTACGACGCCAAGCGGCATGGGCGCAACAGGGTGGTCTGGGCTGACGAGAGGCTGAAGCAGATGCTGGAAAAAGAACGCTGAGACCACCGTGTACAGGGGAGGCGCAGACGCCGCCCGGCGGGGGACGGAAAGTAAATCGCAGTACATAAGCGGCGGGAGCCCGGGAGGAAGGAGGCTCCGCTGCTTTTTTATGCAAAAACTTTAGATAAACAGTGTATAACACTTGACAACAGTTGTGCGCTGTTATATACTGTTTGCAAGGAGGAAAAAGGAATGCGCATTATTATAAACAGTTCTTCCATGGTTCCCATCTATGAACAGATTACAGACCAGATCAAGACCCTGATACGCGGCGGGGAATTGAAGGAGAACGATAATCTGCCCTCTGTCCGGGTGCTGTCAAGGGATCTGCGGATCAGCGCGCTGACCGTGAAAAAGGCCTATGACAGCCTGGAGGAGGATGGCTTTACCGTGACTGTCCATGGCAAGGGAACCTACGTCGCGGCAGTGAATCCGGGCCTTTTGCTGGAGGAGCAGAAGAAGGAGCTGGAGGCGGATCTGGAGATGGCTGTCCAGAAAGGCAGGAGATACGGGATCAGCGATGAGGACATTAGAATCTTATTTGACCTTATTTTGGAGGGATGACTATGTTGAGGATTGAAAATTTACGGAAAAGCTACGACACGTTCCGGCTGGACTGCTCCATGGAAGTCCTGTCGGGGAGGGTGACAGGGCTGGTGGGGCAGAACGGGGCGGGGAAGAGCACCACGTTCAAGGCAGTGCTGGGGCTGATCAGGCCCGACGGCGGCAGGATAGAGATCCTGGGGAAGGACAGCGCACAGTTCGGCGCAAAGGATAAGGAGAAGCTGGGCGTAGTCCTGTCCAACGCGGGCTTCAGCGGGTACCTGACCATAAAGGACATCGTCCCTGTCATGGCCAGTCTCTATGCCCGGTTCGACAGGGCGTTCTTCCTGGAGCAGGTCAGGCGGTTCGGGCTTCCCGACAACCAGAAGATTAAGGAGTTCTCCACGGGCATGAAGGCCAAGCTGAAGGTCCTGACGGCCATTTCCCACAGGGCGCAGCTCCTGATCCTGGATGAGCCCACGGCGGGCCTGGACGTGGTGGCCAGGGACGAGCTTCTGGAGCTGCTTCGGGCATTCATGGAGCAGGACGAGGACAGGGGCATCCTGATAAGCTCCCACATCTCCGGCGACCTGGAGACCCTGTGCGACGACATCTATATGATACATCAGGGGAAAATCATCCTCCATGAGGATACGGACGTGCTGTTAGATGATTACGCAGTGCTGAAGGTGGACGAGGAGCAGTACCGGACGATTGAGAAGCGCTATCTCCTGCGCAGCAGGAAGGAGAGTTTCGGCTATAGCTGCCTGACGAATCAGAAACGCTTCTACAGCGAGAACTATCCGAAAATCGCCATCCTGAAGGGCAGCATTGACGAAGTGATTATGATGATGATACGAGGTGAGACATTATGAAAGGATTACTGATTAAGGATTTGAGACTGATGAAAAATATGGGGAATTCCCTGGCAATCATCCTCCTGGTGGCGGTGGGCATGTCCTTCTACAGCAGCGATATGAGCTTCATCGTTATCTACTTGGCCATCATCGGGACATCGTTCACGTCCAGCACCATCAGCTATGATGAATTCGACAATGGGAACGCGTTCCTGTTCTCCCTGCCTGTGTCCAGAAAGGACTATGTGCTGGAAAAATATCTGTTCGCCATATTGATGTGTGGCGGCGGATGGCTTCTGGGGAGCGTCATCTCCATTGTGGCCGGGGCGGCCCGAAGCGGCCTCGACCCCATGGAGGGCATGATGACGGCTCTGGTGCTGTTGCCTGTGGCGATGTGCCTGAATGTGCTCCTGGTGCCGCTGCGGCTGAAATTCGAGGCGGAGAAGAGCAGGATAGCCCAGATTGTGATTATGGGAGGCATCTTCGCGGTGGTGATCGCGGGAACAAAGATTGCGGAGAGGCTGGGCATCGACCTGGAAGCCCTGGGGGAGCGGATGCCGGTGATGAGCGCTCGGTTAGGCATCGTGGTGGCTCTGGGCGTCTGCATCGCCCTGCTGCTCCTCTCCTGCCATATCAGCATCAAGATCATGGAGCGGAAGGAGTTCTGAGGAGCTTTTGCAATGAAATTATTTTCAGGCAATGGATAGGATATACTTTAAGGGATTTCGGAAGTCCTCCATACCTGCGGCCGGATTTGGAAACTGGACAGATGGAATTCATATACCGGACGGATGCCGTTGAAACCGAGCAGGAATGATTTTGGAAGGAAAGAGGCTGCCTTAGGGCAGCCTCTAGAAATATGCACAGGCGCTGTGCGGCCTTCCTACAGCATGGTATCGTCCCTCAGGACCTCCGCCAGGCTGATCTTCCGGATGCTGCGCCAGGCCAGGGAATAGGCAAGCGCCACGCAGGCCACGATGGCCAGCATGAAGACGGCGATTGGGACAAGGGGCGCCTGGGCCAGGAATTCTCCCGCATCCACATAGCTCAGCTTCAGCATGGCGCCTACGGCCGCCACCGCCAGGGGAAGGGTGATCAGAATCGGGCGCCCCGCCAGGACCAATGCCTCGATGCAGAACATTTTCCGCAGGGAGGTCGGCGTCAGCCCCACGGACATGTACCTGGCGAATTCCCGTTTCCTCTGCCGCACGAAGCCCAGGGTGTTGGAGAACACATTGCCCATGCCAATCAGGGCCAGCAGCACGCAGAAGCCGCCGAAGACCGCCATCATCCCCTGAAACATGGTATTGTTGGAGTCATATTTCTGGATGCGGTTTTCGCTCTCTGCGGCATGGTTTTTGCTGACGATGGCATGGATTTGTGCCTGCAGGGCGTTCAGCTCCTCCAGAGCGGCGCCCTCTCTCCCCAGCACGCAGATGCAGACTTCCTCATTCGTGCCCCCAAGCTGCCCGCCGATTTCCCGCCACAGGGAGGCAGGGATGAAATGTACCAGCTCATAGTAGTCAAGGGTGGCGTATTCCTCCCGCAGGGCCGGGACCTGCTCCGTATAGGCCAAGACCGCCACCTCCGCCGTGACATCCTCGCTGCCGGACTGGCGCAGGACGCTTACAGGGGCTTCCCCTAAGGAATCCTTTTTCAGGTAAGGACAGTAGACCGGATGCCGGAAATCGGGATTGGTCACATCCCGGATCTGGTTCATGACCACCGCCCCGTCCAGCCGGGGAGCGGCGCCGACCTGTTCGCAATAGGCCAGGAAGCTGTTGTCATCCAGGATGACCAGGGGCGCGTTCACCATCCAGCCGTCCTGTACCTGCGTCACATATTGCCCGGGAGCCTGGGAAAACCCGCCGAAGGACTTCATCTCCTCGCTTATCTGTGCCTCTGTGATGAGCCGCCTCGCCGCTGCCCTTTGGTACACGATGGCGCTCTCCACCCCTGCAAGCCCCTGGAGCTCCTCCGTCTCCGGGAAGCTTTCCACCTGGGCGTCTTTCAGGGTGGCATAGATGTCCCAGACGTTCTGATATCTCTCAAAATAGGTCTCCCTGGTGCTGATTGCCGTAAGGGAGAAGAAGCACTGCATCATCGTAAAGGCCATAAAGGAGAACAAAAGGGACAGGGAGGCCGTCCGCAGGGCCTTTCGCTGGGCTTTCAGGGCATTGCCCGCCAGCTCTCCCTCCACGCCGAACAGGAGGCTGAGGATGGGGGAGGACTTTCTGCGCCTCAGCTGCAGCTCCCCGGTGTTCTTGATGGCCTCCAGGGGCGTGAGTCTGCTCAGCTTCCGGGCGGGCAGCCAGGCGGAGAGCCATATGGTCGCCACGGCAACGAGCAGGGTGGCGGCCAGGATCAGGGGGTGGTATCCGGGGCTGGACTCATGTCGGCCCTGGACAGCGTCTCTCAACAGCACATTGGTCAGGAGTATCAGCCCCATCCCGCCCGCTACGCCCAGGAGGCTCCCCACGAACAGGGGCAGGGCGCACAAAGAGGCAGCCTCCTGCAGCAGGCAGGTGCGGATCTGCTTCGGCGTAGCGCCGATGCTGGAAAAGATGCCGAACTGATGGATCCTGGCGTTCATGGACACCGCAAAGGAATTGTGTATGATGATCACCAGGGAGAAGGAAGCCAGGGCCACGATCAGGAGGAACAGGGGAAACAGCAGCCTGGGCGCGGTGTCCTGGGGATCGCGTACCAGGTACAGCGCCAGGAGCTCATGATGGTAGGCTGTGTTCTCCGGGGGAATCCCGGCCAGCTCGGCGATGCGGGGCGTGTCCTGAAGGACATCTTTATAATGGTAGAAATAGAGGTCTGTCACCATTTCTCCGTCCTGGCTCTTTTCCTCGTTTACCACGGCCTCTTCCACAGTGGCGAAATTTCGGATGGCTTCCAGGGCCTCCCCATCGATCTCCCCCACCAGCCGGCTCTGCCAGCCGCCTTCATTCAGCGATATCCGTTCCACCTCATACTTCCAAATATTATAGAACAGACAGCACAAAAGGGACAGGAGCAGTGCCGAGATAAAAGCTGAAATCCGCACGGACAGGCTGGAGGAGGGATTTTTTTTCAGGTAATCGGATGAATATTCTTTCCACATAGGATATGCCGTCACAGCTCTGCGGACAGCGTCTTCACCTCCCTTCGTTCATCGCTTACGATGCGCCCGTCCTGGACGGTGATGATGCGCTCCGCCTCCAGGGCCACCTTTTCGTCATGGGTGATCAGCAGAATGGTCTGGTTCAGGCTGCGGTTGGAGAGCCCTAGCATATCCATGATCTCCTTGGAATTCTTCTGGTCCAGGTTCCCCGTGGGCTCGTCCGCCAAAAGCAATGCAGGGCGGTAGATCAGCGAGCGGGCGATGGCGACGCGCTGCTGCTGGCCGCCGGAGAGCTGGCTTGGCAGAGCCTCCAGCCGGTCTGCGATTCCCAGGGTGTCCACGATTTTTTGGAAATATTCCTGATTGGGCTTCTTTTTGTCCAAGGCCAATGGCATCAGGATGTTCCTCCGCACGGTGAGGGTGGGGATCAGGTTGTAGAACTGGTACACCAGCCCTACCTTTCTGCGCCTGAAGATGGCGGCCTGGGTCGGGGTCAGCGTGGAGAGGTCTGTGCCGTCTATGATGACCGACCCCTCAGTGGGCTTGTCCACGGTGCCCAGGATGTGCAGCAGGGTGGACTTGCCCGAGCCGGACGAGCCCACGATGGCCACGAATTCTCCCTTGTCCACGGACAGATTGATTCCGTCCAGGGCAGTCACCTGATTGTCGCCGGTGCCGTATATCTTTCGGACGCCCTGACATTTTAAGATTTCCATTTTGATTATCCTCCTATTGTAGTTTTGCCTTACAGGTTACAGTATATCAGACGAAACTTACAACTCAGTGACTGTAGAGGCGGATTTCAAACAGAGCGCCTGCGCCCGGCCTGTTCCTGGCCCGGAGGGTGCCGTTCTGGAGTTCAATGATTTCCTTTGCCAGGGCCAGGCCGATGCCTATGCCGTTTTTGGCAGCGTTCCGGCCGCGGTAGAAGCGCTGGAAGAGGTGGGGGATGTCCTCCTTGGCGAAGCCCCTGCCCTCATCCCAGATCAGGATTTCCGTGTACAGAGGATTCTGGGCGTAGGAACAGAGGATTTTCCCACCGCCCCCATGCTCCAGGCAGTTCTTCATCAGGTTCATCACCGCCTCCATGGTCCAGTCCAGATCTGCCATGACCATCATGCCGCCCTGCTCCGGGATTTCCACGGAAGTTCCGGATGCGTCCAGCAGCTCCTGCAGATTGTCCGCCGCCAGCACCAGCAGGGTAAAGACATCCACCTCCTCTTTCTCCAAAGCCAAAGTCCCGGCATCGATGCGGGACAGCAAAAGCAGCGCTTCCTCCAGGCGGGTGAGACGTTGGAGCTGTTTTTGTATCTGTTCCAGATAGCAGCCGGATGTGACAGCCGGGGAGATTGGGGGCATGGCTGTTTCCCTGGCGCAGGAGGCCTTCGCAGCAAGGTCGTGCTCCATCATCTGGACGGACAGGGAGATGGCGGTTATGGGGGTCTTGAGCTGGTGGGCGATGTTGGACAGGTTCTCCGCGAAGCCGTTCCTGGCCTGGATGGCCGCCTCCTTCGTCTGATAGAGGAAGGTCACGGTCTTGTATATCTCATCCTCCAGCCTAGAGAAGTCGTCCTCCCCGGAGGCAGCTTTTGGGGAGGCGGGGAGGATAGGAGCGGCGCTGGTGCCCCTCTGTTCCAGATACGCTGCCAGGGCCTGGATCCGCAGGGCCTCCCTGCGGTTGCGGTAAGCCCAGGTGCAGGCGAAGAGCAGGCTCCCTGCCAGGAACCCGGCCCCGATGCACCAGAGGCTCTGCCTGTAGGTGGGGACGGAGAAGTCGCTGGCCCGGTACCCTAATGACGATAATACGTCTTCGTATGCGGAGCCGTCGGCGTTCCCGCCTGTGTATTCCTTCAGGGCGGCGGCAATAATCCTTCGGGCCTGCGGATCCTGCTCCACCACCTCCCCGCAGACCGCGTTCAGCAGGTCGAACTGCAGATGCCCGTAATGGAAGGTAAAGAGCAGCACGGCCAGGGCGGCGGCCAGGAGGCTTACGGACAACGTTAGGCCCAAAGTGACAAATACGTTCTTCCGTCCGCTCATAGGGTATCCTCCATGCGGTAGCCCACGCTCCTGACGGTCTTCAGGCAGGCGGGCTGGCCGAGCTTGTCCCGCAGCCGCTTCACGGTGACCGTCAGGGTGTTGTTGTTCACATAGTTTCCGTTCGCGTCCCATACCTGCGCAAGGATCTGTTCCCTGGTGAGGGTCTTCCCCTTGTGCTGCATCAGGTACAGGAGGAGCTGATATTCCGCCGCGCTTAAGAGGACTTCCTCCGAATGGCAGGTGACTGTCCGGCGGTTCTGGTCTATGCGGATGCCGCCGCAGGAGAGGTACTGCTCCGCCACATTGCCCGTCCTGCGCAGCAGCGCCAGGATGCGGGAGTACAACACCTCCAGCTGGAAGGGCTTGACGACATAATCGTCGGCGCCGTCCCGGAAGCCGGAGACGATGTCCGAGGCATCGCTGCGGACGGTGAGGAAGATGATGGGCAGATCCTTCCACCTGCTCCGGATCCATCGGCAGAGCCTGTCCCCGTGGCCGTCCGGCATGTTCCAGTCCAGCAGCACCAGAGTGGGCAGATGGGACTCCAGCGCCGCTCTGGCCCGGGCCAGGGTGGCGCAGAGGGTGACGCGGAAGCCTTTCTGTTCCAGATATTCCGCCACGGCAGCGGCGATGTCGGGGTCGTCTTCTATATAGTAGATGTGGGTCATAGTCGTGTTCCGCCTTTTTCTTTTAGAGTGTCATGAACACATTATAGCAGAAAAAAGTTACAGGTGTGTGACGGATTTTGCGTTGACAAAGGGGAAAAGAAATGATATGAAAGACATATAAAAACAGCGGAACCTCATATTCTATGAGATTCCGCTGTTTCCAAAAAATGGGCTTATCAGGGCTTGACTCCAAAAAATGCCAGAGCATTATTCAGTATAAGCATCACTTAAATATCCCAGAAAGAGAATCCTACAAAAGTACTATATTAGATGACGCACTCTCAAGCAACATGGAAATTGACGAATATGGAGAAACCGTTGTTAAGTACTTGCGAGAAAAGCGCAAAGAATTCAGTCAAGAGGAAATTGAGATGATGGCGTCTTTGTATCAGACTCAAGAAAAAACTACAATTGAGTTGGCAGAACAGTTTGGTTGCAGCAAGACAACCATAAGTAAGCTCTTAAAGGCTCACGGCGTCCATGTGACTAAAGAAAAGGCTCAGGCAAAGCTTAATGTAGGAGAAGTGATTACATTGTACGAGCAACAACATACTTCGGAGGAAATTGCCCGTAGATTCAAGGTGAATCCACAAGTCATTCTAAAATGTTTAAAGAGTCATGGCGTTAAAATTAGAAGTCGGTGGGATTATTACAATCAGCCTTAATCAGATGAAATCGACTAGCCTGTACATCATAAGGGCGGTCTTAAGGGGCTGTTATACAAATTCATACGGCCCCTTTGTTAGTAATATTACTGGTAAGGCCGATGCATACTACAATTGATACAAAAATGAACCTAAAGAAAGCCCCATTTATAGGGGTTTTCTTTAGGTTGAGGCTTATAAATCTGCTTACGAGTGGGTCTAGGTATGGCTGGAAGAGTTCATGACTATACGAATCTTACCGTTTGATTTTACCCGATACATCAACTTGCACCAAAGACATAAGAATTAAGAAAACATTTGCACCAGGGTGCACTGCAATTTAAAAATATAAGCAAAAATAACGACATCCGGATTGAGGTTCAGAGGCCGGTTATTTATTGAGTTCGAATAGACAGAACGGTTAAATTTCTGATACTATTCGGTGGTGAAGATTAGATACATCATTTTTGATTTCTACGTGCCAGTATTTCCGCCAATCGCTTATTGCTTTCCTCAGCTTTTTTTCGCGACTCAAGCATACTTTGAGTATGCCTTTTATAGCATGGGATTAGCTCATCGTAAATAATATGCCTTTCTTCGTCAGTGTCAGATTCTTCTGCGGTCGCAATTGCAATATCGATTCTAGATCGCTTTCTCAGACCAGTCAATTTACCATTGGGGTCCTTTGCTTCGGCACGAATTATGGCGATTTTCATTGCCGTTTCGACAGGTATCCATGTTGGACTGCAGATATATTCAAGAAGTTCGTTCGGGAAAAAGAAAATTTTTTTCTCCATCAGTTCCCAAAGTTGCCGATGACAATATATACACTGCCCGCCATAAGAATCACTGTCCAGAGCTTCGCCGCACAGTTTGCATCTTCCTATTGTTGACATAAAAGTCACCTCGCTTTCAAAATAATAGAAAACATATTAAGCAAAAGGCTATTGTGGAGTTACGCGAAATCAGCGCCAATCGAGCAGAATAGTGCAGTCAGCATAAGTTGCTATTCCAGATCCAAAGTCTGGATCCGCTCCAGCTAATATAAAATCATGCTCCGCTACTCTCGTAGGATTCCCTCCGTCGATTGATACTATGAAAATATCTGGTTTCTCGCTTCCATTTTTAGGCACTGACGTAAAAGCGATCCGTGTGCCATCGGGGCTGATATGACCATTCCAATTATTACGCGAGTCACCGGGGATGTACTCCGTAAAAGCTCCGCTTTCAGTGTCGAGTATGACGCTTGCTATCGGATTGCCTGGAAGTCCGCGTTTTGGTGTGAGTATGCAGTGTGTGCCATCAACCCAGCTTGTAGGTTTTCCATACTCCCAAAGTAACTTAGTATAATATTCACTATAATTCTCAACAATATATTCGCTACATGCGCTCACGCGGCATTCCTGTACACTGTCAACCGTGACATCCGATATGGGAACACTGTAATAAGCGGTTTTTGTATAGTCATCAGGGTCCTCCATAGAAAAAATAAACAAATCGCTGTCGGTAAAACCCATTGAAATGGAACGTACTGGATCATCAAAGTCGCTTTGTCTATCCCAACCAATAGCCTCCGTAACATCGAAGAATTCTCCGTCTGCAGTAAGCCATCCGGCATGTTCCTCACCCGTAGCGGTAAGATACTTCTTTGTAGCCATTCTGGAGTAGGTGCTGTCAAATTGATAATATCCGCTGCTCATAGTGTCCATCCAAAAATAGGTAATATCAGAACTACTCTTGAACTGGAATTGACTAATGAGTTTTGTCTCGCCGCTCTCAGGATCGAAGCTGCTAAGATTACAGACTCCCGATAAACTACCATTTGACAGAGGCTGATTAGATGCTGTCATAATAATTAGTCCAGATATTCCCCCGTATTCGTTTTCCCCTTCACTACTTTCTTCCGCCGACTCAGCATTCTCTTCACTCTCTGTGTGTCTACTTTCGCTTTCTACAATACTTTCCTCACTACTACTTTCCTCTACGCTACTTTCCACATAGGACTCAGTCTCTTCTGATTCCTGAGTTCCAATACTACTGCTACTGCTTGCAGGCTCCTGCCCACACGCTGTGATTCCGATTACCATACACACTGCCATCAGTGTTGCCAAGAACTTTCGCATATGTTATCCCCCAAAACGATGTTTGAGCAACGCAGTTCATTAATGAAACTCCCCGCAGCAAGCTGCGGGGTATCAGTCCGAGACTCACTTCGTTCGTCATTAGTTTGTTGCGCTGCAAGCAGCGAGGAATTAAACCCTCTTTGTGATTAAAGTATTTTCTGAATTCTAAGAATACAACTCTTTCAAAGAATTAATCATAGATCTATCGGATTGACTAGTTCCTCATTTTCGGCGATTGTGCTTGCGCTAAACGTTGTATTAAATATCCCAACTTTAGCGTGATTTTCGATAGGGCGTGTTCACCGTTTTTCTGGCACTTTAATTCGAACAAGAAGTCCTGTAGGCATTGATTATGCGCATATTCTTCGCGCTCCTTAGCGCAAACTGGGCAATGGATGTAGTCATAATTCGATCGCGGTCTTCCTAAAAATTTACAAAGTGTACAATAGCCTAGCCCTTCACATAAGTGAATAGCAAAATCAATATTACGATGCGGAGCAAAAGAGTAGCCTCGGAATAGGCTAGTAGTTCCCATTTTCACACCCCCTCTCTTAGGTTTCAATACGTTTATTCATATATCCAGTCTAATATAGTAACTTTGAAATCGTACTTCATGACTTTTTCTGCTCCATATTCAATTAAATCTTCGTAGCCAATAATTCGTCGAGGCGTATTCTCATATCGTTCAGTGATATATATAGCCAAGTCGATAGCGTCACTCATACTTCCTTCTGCAGAGACGAACGCAATCTGATTATTTGGACCACATACACCACTCCAGTTTGAGCGAACTTCATTTGAGACA
The DNA here is from genome assembly GCF_948601915.1 of uncultured Acetatifactor sp. Lineage (NCBI taxonomy): Bacteria > Bacillati > Bacillota > Clostridia > Lachnospirales > Lachnospiraceae > Acetatifactor > uncultured Acetatifactor sp. Next base: position 24,205 of record NZ_CAPDXS010000020.1, read on the forward strand.
AACTCTTCCTTATATTCAGTGTCGCTAACGTTGCGAATAATAGTATCGTAGAAATCAGATAAATAATATTCGCCATCTATCCAATCAGTGACACCGCCATACCCGTACTCCATTTCCTTGCCATGCAAATCCTCCTCCGTAATTGGGTTTCCTTCGTACACTACGTCCAAAGTGTTAGGGTCCACATAGTAGAATTTTCCGTACTTTGAAACCTTTTTTTCGAGTTCAGGACTTAGATAAACATCTTCTGGCATTTCGAGAAAGACGAAATAGCCTGTTTTAGAAAAACCTAAACTATAAAAATAATTCTCGATGGTGAATTCATCGTTCGAAGTCATACCAACCGCCTCTGTAACATCGAAGAAATTCCCAGCGCTATCAATCCAGCCAGCATGCGTCTTGTGGGTATTATTTTCGACTTTCGTGAAAGCCATTTTTTGATAATCTCCAGAGAAAAAGTGGCTCAGGTTCAAAAAATACATAAGTGCTGGCGTAGATAGTTCAAAACCGTCATGCCTACTCTTGGTAAAAGAAGAAATTTCTGAACATGCACCGGTATCAGTATTAGCTGCAATAATATGAAATGTATCTCTTTTCATAAAAAGAATTATTAATTCGGAGATTTCCTCAGAATCTTTTGTGGTTTCCTCTGCTGCTACCGTATAATTAGATCCCCCTTCACTCTCTTCCTGACTACTCTCACTCTCCTTACTTTCCACTACCGATTCCACATAAGACTCACTTACATCTACGGTTGTTGATTCCTGAGTTCCAATACTACTGCTACTGCTTGCAGGCTCCTGCCCACACGCTGTGATTCCGATTACCATACACACTGCCATCAGTGTTGCCAAAGATTTCTTCATGTATCCCTCCCAAAGAGTCTCATTTCCCAGACCTTGGCTTTTTATAGTCCTTATGAAGTTATTGAAGTGGTTCTGGTTCTAGATAATACAGTTGCTTTAAAATATCAAGCATTTTTGTATAAATCTGGTTACAGTTATCGTAGCTTTTTCTCTCAGCATTTTCTACGCAAGGTTTAATATACTGTTTATAAATATCAGCATAAATGGATTGTCGCTCGGGCAGCCCGTCTATCCTGGCAACGATAGTTGGCGCGATGCTGTAGTATTCTTCAATACGTTTAGCGCCATCTGGCTGTTCTCGTAGCCATTCATCCCGGAATGAACGCATTAGAGTCAATTCTTCACAGTTGTCCGGTTTTCCCAGCGTCAAACACACCGCAGTTGTAATAAAGCAGCGCGATGCATTTTTATAGTCGGCGCAATCTGCATAGCGACTGCTCATGCAGATATCGGTTGCCGTACGGGAATCAAGCGTCTGTCTTGAATACTTACAGCGATATTCAGGCAAAAATGTTCCAATAGTTTCTAAATAATCACATCCAAAGAATCCCATATGTATCCCCTTCCTTAGTTATACATGGCCGGTCATAATCATAGTCTGGTTTTTGCTTATGCTAATTATTTAAGGTTATTTAATCTTGCAATAATTCCCTCATCTCCAAGAACGAAAGAGGTATTTTGGGCATTGGATCCTACTGGAAGAATCGGAAAATTAAATTTATATTGCGCTTGCCCGTTATTGAGACGGTATTCATTGCTAAAATTAAGCGGCATTTCATCCATGGCACATATCAGCCCATGCGAGACAGCAATAAATAAATGGTGATTTTGATTCTTTAGTAATTTATTATCATATGGTATTACTTTTCTTACTGAACAGGTATAGTCAGTTGGACCGGAAGATGTTTCATTATACTTAGTATATGAAGTTGTTATGTGATATAGTTCACCATCATCTCCTAGGCAATAATCCCAATTAGTATAAGTGATATAGCCATAGGTTCCTGCATTCCATATGTATTGTTTTTCGAAATGAGCAAGATTCCAACCATTAAACTTTTCCCTGATTGTTTTATAGGAAGTTTTGACTTCCTTTTGTTTTTCGTAAATCGTTTCTTTCCGGAATAATCCTCTTTTTACCTCTCTAGGAATCTCGATGTAGGTTTCTTTTTTCACTTGCTCCTGATAAATAGCAGCCATATCAAAATCTTGAGTTATAGTCGCTGCTTTCTCCTTGGCTAATTTATAGATATTATCATAACACGTCTTTATGTTATGATTATCATGGTCTGGTCTTTCTGCTAATTCCCAAAACCTCATCCGTCCATAAGGGATTAGTTCTTGTAGGGCATCTTTTGTTTGTATACTCCAGAATGCATTTTGGTCTTCTATCATTCCATCCCAAGTATTAAGACTATGAACTTGCGAAGAATTTAGAATATTCTCCTTTGATATGTCATTTTCAGCTTTTAATATAATTGTTCCGTAGTCATACTGCCTTTCCAATTTTTTTCTCTCCTTTTCCAATTAATATTTCAAAAACCTATAATATGGATAGATGTTTGCAACTGCTAGGATAAGCATCACAAAAATAGTTTGTTCAAGATTGATCCCCCCTCATAAAGAATTTTCGTCTTAATTACGTCCAAAACCGTATATTTTACGGAAAAGGTAACATAATTGTGAGAACGTTACCTTTTCCAGCCCTGTAACCATTGACATTATCTTAATCCGTAGAGAAGACGAATAATTTTTATCGATTCATGGCTTAAAAAACCTTGAATATATCTGCTAAAAATGTTAGAATAAGTATCACTATCACAAAAATGTAACATGCCCCCTTACCATGACGCTATACTTGGATATATCACATGGATAAGGGGGTTTATTTATAGACATGGCAGCCACAGAACCGATTAGAGACAAAAAGCAGCTGAAAGCATTGTCGGACTATTATCTGAAGAAAGGGCAGATTCGCAATTATGCCCTGATTATTATGGGGGTATATACAGCCTTAAGGGTCAGCGATTTGCTTGGCCTAAAATGGTCGGATGTATACGATGAAGAACGACAGCTATTCCGCACGCACATTACAATTACAGAAAAGAAGACTGGTAAAAATAAAACCATCGCGATAAACAAACAGGCTCTGGGTGCTCTGCGCCAGTGCTATCCGCATCGCCGTAGTGAGTTCATTTTTGCCAGCAACCGCAAGGACGGCCGGGCCATTAGTCGGGTACAGGCCTGGAGGATTATTCATGAGGCGGTAATAGCAGTCGGATTGAATGGCAAAGTTTCCTGCCATTCACTGCGTAAAACCTGGGGTTACCATGCCTGGAGCAGTGGCGATGTCTCTCCGGTTGTGATTATGGAGATATATAACCATAGTAGTTATGCTGTAACTAAGCGGTATTTAGGAGTGGCCCAGGATGATTTAGATAAGGCTTATCTCAATATGAGGCTTTTATAACGAAACCCCTATAATACGATAAATAAGCCCTGGAAAAGACAAAGCCGTCTGTTTCTTAGGGCTTAAGAGTTATGGTTTTCGGTACCTTAAAAAGTGGATTCCAGATAGCTTTTATCGTTCAGCAGATCGACGATAGCGATCCGGTTCTGGAATCCACTTGAATGCCATGTGTACCAGTATTGTGACGTTGACCATTTCCATCTCATAGATTAAATGTGTACCATCCACTGCCAGACTGGCGAAGATTAGGGCAATAATAGTTGTTTTCATGCTGCCCCTTTCTCTTGGGTCTCACTATCATGAACCTACTGCTAACCACAGTATAGCAGTAAAATATTGTCAAGACCAGAGAAAAGGGTATCAAAATGATAAAATATGACAGATTATGGGACACCATGAAGCAAAAGGGTGTTACCAAATACAAGCTCACACATGAATACAATTTCTCCAAGGCCCTGATTCACAAGCTGATGCATAACCAGATTGTGAGTTTGTATACCATCGATAGGCTCTGTAATATCCTGGACTGCGATATCGAAGATATTGTTACGCAATACAGAGACTAAAGCCCACTTACAAAATTATGTAGGTGGGCTTTCCTTATACTGTGGACTTTAATACTAAACCTCTACACTTCGTGCGCAGCAGGTATATGCTCATTCAAGGCGGTCGCTTATGGGATACGGGTGACGTTGGCTACATGCTGTCACGTTCGTCAGCTTCTAAACGTTTTTCTGGAGAGATAACTCCTAGTGTTTATTTTCTGACTTTTGATACTGGTGGCGTCAATCCATCAGATGGCCCAGGTAATCGCTGGGTTGGCCGACCCCTCCGCTACCAGCTACTACATTTTATTCGGTTCCCGAAACAATTTCCATCTGGCAACTCTAATTATGACGATTTGAATACATATAGTCCTGGGAATGAAAAACACCCAATAGAACCGGGTGTTTTTCATATATTATCATCTTTATAATGAGTCACGACATCTTCGACATTACAATCCAAAATATTGCACAGTCTATCAATAGTATAAAGGCTCACAATCTGGTTATGCATCAGCTTGTGAATCAGGGCCTTGGAGAAGTGGTATTCCTGTGTCAGCCGATATTTAGTTATCCCTTTTTCCCTCATGGTCATCCAGAGCTTATCGTATCTTACCATTATCCTGTGCCCTTGTATTTTGTGCTTGTCTTAAAACCATTTTAATGCTATACTTGTTTCACACAAAGGTTCACGATAGTGAACCTGTCAAATATGCATCAGTAGGACAAGTTCAGAAAGGGGAGTAGCTTATGTTGGATGAATTATGTGGCTTAATGGAGGTATGGATAACAGTTTTATTGATATGGCGTATAACATGCTTATTCAGAAAGAGAGGGGCCTGTAGGTTTAGTGGCTGTCTGTTCAGAAAAGATTACACGAACACGTCATTCATGAATACGTTCAGCTGTGGCTGCACAAAATGTCCGCCGACCGAAGAGGAATGGGCGGTGTATGAGAGAACTCCTGATGGAATTCTAGATTGCCTAAAACACAAGGATAAGATATGTTGAGAGAGAAATGGAAGAATAGAGCAGAATGGTTCAACCAGCCATTCTGCTCTATTCTGGTTATTCACCCTTAGTTCAGGGCGCGCTTAGGTATTTTACTCCGAGGCAGGTGTGCTATCAAAAACCACTTTTACCTGGAAACTCAGATAGTTAAACTCAAGCCCAGGGGAATCCGGGTCACTGGCGTTGACAACTGTAAATGGCAGGATGATTTTATCTCCTATCATCTCTATCGCGCCATCCGGAATTCTTAGCTTTATCGGAGTACCCTTACATTCTAGCCTCATGGTTCCGGGTAAATATTCCGCCCTTATCGGCGTGAGCGAGGCTGATTCCAGATAAAAACAGTCCGTACATCTGATAGAGTGAAGTTCCGGTATTAGGAAATACACACTTATCTTCTGTACGCTAGCAGAGGTTCTGGAAATGCGCAATGCCGCAAAGCTATCGTCAGTAATCTCGATTATGGGTGAATCGGGGCCTATTCTCAGATAAGCCGTATAGAACCGTCCATCCTCAACGATATGTATTTTGCCGTACCGCTCCTCTGGAGCAATAGGGCCGTTCTCAGCCTCGGATAATAGCGCTTCTATCAGGGCTACCTTATCCGCCAGTTCGCTATAGGGTGTCTGAGCATTCTGATTAGTACTTTTAGTAAAATCTCTCATATATATATTCCTCCTTAAAATGTTTTTTGAGTGTGCTACCAGGCTGGAATGGATTGCCCGGTAGCAATCACTTCTAATGACTAGTCAATGAGAATGCTAATTTTTTAACCTTTTTTGAAGAAATTTTTCCAAATCTTTTCTAAGGCGCTTCATTCTTTTAGAAATAGCGGCATCTGATACCTCTAGGAGATGAGCGATGTCAGTCTGGAGCAAGCCGTCCTGAATCTGGTATGTCAGCAAATCGATGTCCTTAGGTTTTAAGGTCTTAAGCCATTCCACAAGTTCAGGTGTATCCACATGCTCCGGCCAGCTGCCGCGTTCTAAATCATAAATTCTAACTTCTGGAGCTTGGAACTGCTCTTGGTGTTTCTTATAGAGTGGAGAATTGCTTTTGTCAGCGTATTTATTATCAGAAAACTTTACACCCTCAATAAATACAGTACGTCTGTAGAATTTACGTTCATTATTCAGGCTCTCTAGGTCAAGTTCGTGTATGTATTCAATCAACTCCTCTGGCACACCCGCATCTCTGTATTCTTTTGCGGTTGCCTCGAATGCCCTTTCCATCTTTTTTCTTCCATAACCATAGTTATATCCCATCTTGTACTCCTTTCTAAATGGCCTTAAGACCGTTTTTGAGAAACAAAAAAGACGCCAGGAAGGAATGCGGTCAGAAAAAATCTGACTTCCCTTGCACTGGCGTCTAGCGCTCTGGCTAAATCAATATTCAGTTGTGCGTTTAGGGCTGGAATTTAGGCTCTGGTTTTTACGGACACTACGTCCAATGTGCCGTCATCATAAATCCGGAATACGGCAAGCAGTTTTCCGCGACCGATTTCAATCTCCACCGCGTTCCTGAGGCGGGTGTACATGAAGTACAGTTTGCCTTTGTGATCCTTTGCTGGTGTTTTCATTCTGTTTACCTCGCTTTCTGTTTTTTGAGCCAAGCGGAATTGCCTGGGCTTGTTTAGTATTTCGAACGAAATATCGATTGTTTTAGATGCTCAGAGTACAGGTAAAACGAGGTAAAAGTGAAGTAAATGTAGGTAAAGTATGGTAAAAGTCACGTTTTGCAAAAACATCCAATGTTTCTATGCCCATTGCATAATTAACGAAATAACGATTATTGTGATTGACATTTTTTGTCATGTGTGCTACAATTAAGATGTGAGTCCGAGTTTACTTGCTCGATTAGCACTTTAAAGCACAATCTGCATACTTTCCCCCTGATTATTGCGGAATTCGCTTATTTTTACGAAGAGATGAGCGATGACGCAATAATAAGAGGAGGTATTCGTATGAGATATGAAATGTACACGAGGGAACTTATTGAGGATGGTTACAGGGTAGTTGGCAGTAGTACATATGATATTGAGCCATATGATTTTGCTTCATATGATTCAATTAAAATGACATCATGTCGAGTGGATTTTGACTGCTCAATATCTCAAGATGAATCCGTTTGCAACAACTTCGGAGCCTTGATAGAGTTTGCAGAAACTAATCATGGAGACGACAGTGAAGATTTTGAGGAGAACTATGCTGAAATCATGCGCGGCAATCGCCCAGACTGGCATCTTGGTGGATTTGAAGTTTTCGTGGACGGCATTACATTATTCTTTGGCAACCATGTAAACGGCGATGTCGGATGGGTGTACATCACTGGCGCACGGCATCTCCAGCTAGCCTTTGAGTGTTCGCGCACTCGGCTTGGTTTTGACCCTAAATATGATATCTATATTGAGCATTTTCTGGAAAGAGAGCCGATAACGCGGGTTGAGGAGGACTTGGGTTATATCTATCGAAGAATTGATTTCAAACTCAAAGATCCAAATCGTAAAGACAATATATGTCACGAAGGAAACCAGTATATCGAGATTACGGAATATGCGGGTATGTAAGTATTGCAAAACAGCCGTATGACTATTTGCGGCTGTTTTTCCTTTCATGAATACATTCTACTGCTAAAAGAAGCAGAATTATGGTATATGTTTGGGGTGAAATGGGGGATATTTGTTTGAAAAGATTCAAATCCGGCACACTGGAGTCGTATTTTGCAGACATTCGTAACGGAAAAGCAGAGGCGCAATGGGTTTTCAGCAAAATCCAAAATAGAGAATTGGAAGATTCTGATATATCAGAGGATATATCAGATAGGCCTAATAAAAAAGACATTTTTATTAGTCGCTATATCATTGCGCTTGTAATGGATTATGCGGATTACAAGGATGCTGATGTATTGCTAGAAATGTGTGGTTATTTAGAGGGATATGAGGAAATAAATATTACTAATCGACGCACGAAGTACTGTGCAAATGTAGGTATATACAATGAAAAAACGAAAAAAGAACAAATACTTGCTGAATATTGGGGCAGCATTAGAAGTAATATGATTAACAGGGAAAATGGGGCGATTGAACGTCTTGTTGACAAAATAAATAAAAGAACTAGCAACATTAATTATATTGATAAGGCAAATGAGCTAATTAAGGAGTCATATCCTACCCCTAATTACCTAAGAGGAGAGGGATATGGTTATCGTAAATGCGAAGTTGATGGAAAAGTCTTTTATATCCCATTAACGGAAAAGGAACGCCGTACTGCTGCAAATATACTTTCGACCACAACACAGGATGGCGGTTCAGATGAAGAAAGTATGGGGGCTCCGGCTGATAGTCCGCTCGATTCTCTACCTGATGATCCGTCTGATGTTGCTACATGGTGTAAGCGACTAACGAAAATTATAATGAGAATAATGGACTGTATCCAAAAATATATAGTGATTTTATTTAAAGGTATCATAGGGGTTTTAATTATTATCTTTTTAATAGTAACAATCCGATGTATTTGGCGTGTAGGTGATTTTTTTGAAGATATAAATAACCCAAAGGATAAAACTTACAAATACATAGAATCTGCAGAATCATCAGAAGTTCCTGTTTTTCCTATTGATGGGTTAGATTTAACTACGGAGTGAAAGTAATCACTGCTATATATCTACAATATAGGGAGTGCATTAATTAAATTTTTTGGTGATAATTCCAAGGAAAGGAAATTATGAAAAGGAGAACTTATATATTGCTACCTTGCATTATATTATTTGTAGTCACAATACTAGACTATGCGACTGTCTTTGCTTGGGGAGACAATATTGAGGGTGGTCGCCCGAGCTATACAATTGACGAGATTAATAAAGGAGCTATTGGGGCTACCTTTGAATCTGATGGAGAAGATTATAAAAATAGCGAGAATTACCCTGGCCAGATTATCTTTAATACGATTTCTGACAGTGTAATTGGTAATGAGAAAAACTATGTCAGTGCTCGGGAGTGCACAGTTTCAGGTGGCGGAGGTGCCACTAAAGATACTATCTGGAATGCTAACGAAATCGAGGTTGAAGATGGTAAAACCTATATAATTCGAATGTATGTTCATAACAATAACCCAAATGGTCGGGATGCAGTGGCAGAGGATACTAAGGTTAGTTTCAATATTCCGACAGTGTCTTCCCGTGAAATCAAGATTAACGGTTATATCAACTCTTCAAACGCTTCGCCATCTGAATATGTGGATGATGTTATATTTATTAGCGACCAAGCTTTCCATTTTGAATATATCTATGGTTCCGCCTTGCTAGAAAATAACAAAGTCGGTCTCGGCGGTATCAAGCTGGATGACGCTATTGTTAACGCCAAAACCGGTGGCGTTCTAATTGGATACGATGCTCTTGATGGTCGCGTTCCGGGTGGTTATGAATATGACAACTTTGTCACGATTCAAGTCAAAGTTGTCTATGATAATGAATTCTACACAGAAGTTAAAGCACGTCTGGCTGACAGCGAAGATAAAACCTGGTACAACACCATTAATGCTAAGGTTGGCGACAAAGTTGAATTCCAAATTCAATATGAGAACAAGAGCAACGAATCTCATCGTAATGTTATGATTCGCGATGTTCTTCCCAAAAGTTTAAAATATGTCGATGATACAACGAAGATTTTTAATACCAAATATCCTGATGGCGCACAAGTTGTTGAGAATACTATTGCGACCAATGGCCTTAACATTGGTCACTACGCCGCTGGCGCAAACGCCTACATTCGTTTTACTGCCGAGGTTATAGACAATGGCTTAGCCTGTGGCCCGAACACACTCGTGAACTGGGCACAGGGGCAAGCGGGGGCAGAAAAACAAATTATTTTACAAGACTATGCTACGGTAAGTGTTCATATAGCGCCGAAGAACAGGTTGGCAGAAATAATATTTCTTATAGTACTAATGCTTTTGCTTTTGCTACTTATCATTAAATTACTTCTTAAAGTAAAAAGTCTTAAAAAATGATACATAAATATTGAGCCTGTAGAGGCGCTTTAATCGGCGTCTCTTTTTGTGTGCGAAAATATTTTCTTTTTAAGGTTAAATTTTCCCATCTCCCACTGACTAGCCTCTAGAGGAACACGAAGATGCACAGTCAGGCTCCCACTCCTGCCCCTGAATCTAGTGCCTCCTAATTCCAAAACAGAAAGGAGAATCACGTTATGTTCCAGAACACTAACAATTCCCGTGGTTTCGAGACCACACTTGTCAGCGAGGTCGTGCCCTCCGCCCCAACTAGGCGCAGTCTCAGCGCCCTGTTCGCCTCCCGTGCCGGGAGCCTCATGCTGCAGGATGCCATGCTGGAGGCAGGTCACGACCGCTGCCGCGCGCTCTTGGCCCAGTCTGCCCTCCAGAACACTGGCTCCATAGCCGCCATGGCTACCCGGCTCAGTAGCATCGCCCCTATGGGCAGTGAGCATTATCAGGCCATTGTTGATGCTTATGCCCGGAATGCTGCCGTACAGATAGAAAGGTGGTGATCATATGCTGAGTATAATCTTTCTGTTGATTGCTATCATTTGCCTGCTGCTTTTAGTGATGTTCCTTCTGGACCGGCTGAGCCTCCATCAGCATGCCGAAGCAGAGAACCGCGAACTTAGCCAGCTATTAGAGAAACAGTTCCTGCTGCAGGAGGACAGCTTAGAGGCCTACCGTGAACTGCTCGATGCTGCCTGCCGTGAGCCGGGCTTCTGGGAGAGTGGAAACAGCGAAGTGTAGTCCGTTGTCAACCTAAAACGACAGAATTACAACAGCGTGATTTATTACAATTTATCGGCACTTTTACATCTGTTAAACCATGTCTTATCGCTGTGTAAACTGTTTACGGTTAAGTTTTCTTCTGGTGCGGTTTTTGCCTACAATACCGACAAAAGCCGCACCAGACAAAAGAAAGGAGATTTTATGGAAAGAGCAGCCGCAACCAAGAAATACCGCACCATTCTTGCCGATCCGCCCTGGGGAATCCCATCACAGAGAGGAAAAAATAGTATAAGGAGCGCAGAAAGTCATTATCCGCTGATGTCTATAGACCGTATCAAAGCAATGCCTGTACAGGACTTAGCAGAAGACAACGCACATTGCTGGCTCTGGGTAACTAATGACACTATGCGCATCGGCTTTGATGTTTTAGAGGCTTGGGGATTTACGCCGCGCTCTGTTTTTACCTGGATTAAACTCCGTATGGGCTTAGGCGTATACCTAAGGAACTGCACTGAACACGTCTTGCTAGGGACCCGTGGTCGTTCTCCGGTTCTATGCAAAAATCAGATAAATTTTGGTGTGTTTCCGGTGCAAAACCACAGTCACAAACCAGAAGAGTTTCACAAGATTGTCGAACGCGTGTCTCCTGGGCCTTATTTAGAATTGTTTGCCAGGCGTAGATCGCCCGGTTGGGATGTATGGGGCAACGAGATTGATTCAGACATTATAATCCCCGATTATCCTGTACCGCACTACAGTGCCAAAGCCCTGGGAGAGGAGGTGTGATGGTTGGAACCAAAAAGTTTTATTTCGCGACTGCTGGAGTGCGCCTTTCTCTTCCTGCTCAGCGCCATACTGTTCCAGATGGGAATAGACATCCTGACAGAAATCTGGCCAGCACTAGCTATCATCGCAGCCATCGTCTTTGGACTTATCATTGCCTGGCGTGTATACAGGCACTGGCGGGATACGGGACAATGGTAAGAAAGAAAAGGAGTGGGCTATGAGAAGGCACAGAATAGAAAATTTAGTCTGGCGCGAGGTGGCCTGGCAGAGAAGATCGGAAGAGCGTCGTGTAG
>NZ_CAPDXS010000020.1:35926-48003 GCF_948601915.1 uncultured Acetatifactor sp.
GACAGTTTGATGTTTCTGCGGTGTGGGAGACCCTTTCCCACCTCGCCGCCCTCTCCCCGCGGGGAGCCATCATCTGGGAAAGCCGGGGAGCAAAGGGGCAAGTCTGCCATCTGCTCGGAGCCGACCAGAAATTTATCGGCAGCATAGAGGAGGCGTTTCGGGCCCACGGCGACATACATTTCCATGAGGTCACTGTAAAAGCGAGGACGCCAGTCAGTGCTGCCAGACAGCTCAGGATTAGCCATCCCAGGCTCTCCCTTAGGACCAATATCGCCGAGGCGGTCATCCGTGCCGGACTGGCAGCCCTCTCGGAGGATAAAAGCGGCACAGAGACCGTGCTGCAGATAGTGCTTGGGCGTTCCTTTGCCCCGACACCAGTCCCGGTAAATCTGCCGGACCCACATGCTTCCTGGCTGGAGATTATCCTGGGAAGCGTGGACAAGGCATCCGCCGAGAGCCGGAAGACGGTCAAGGAAAAAGCCGGACAACATATTTTCCAGGCCGTTATCCGGATTGGGGTCTCGGGTAAGGACAAAATCCTCCGCCTACGTGGCTTAAGCAGTGCCCTTAAGGTGCTGGAGTCTGCTGGTGTACGTATCCATGAGGAAACCGAGAATCCGGTACGTCTTAATACTGCTCATGTGCCCTGGCATTTCCCCCTGCAGCTGTCCGTCAAGGAGCTCACCAACTTCCTCATGCTCCCGGCGGGTGAGGAGGAACTGCCAGGAACAGCCGGGCTACATCCAAAGCTGACTTTGCCACCAGCATGGTATAAAAGCCCGACCGGAAGACAAACCGACCGCAGCTTTGCTGCCAGTATGGATGTGGCAGCCCAAAAGAAGCTGAGCATTTCTCCTAGAGACAGTTTAGAACATACCCACCTAATCGGGCCAACAGGAAGCGGCAAGTCTACCGCCATGCAGCACCTGATTCTGGCAGACATCAAGGCAGGGCGCAGCGTCCTCGTTTTAGATCCTAAGGCCGACCTGGTGACCGACATCCTGGCACGGATTCCCGAAGAACGGGCGGATGATGTCATCGTCATTGACCCATCAGATGACTGCCCGGTAGGGTTCAACCCACTGGCATTCAAGGAATACGGTGCACCCTCACTTCTGGCCGATAGTATTCTATCGGTGTTCAAGGAAGTATTTGCAGATAGCTGGGGTGTTAGGATCGCCGACATCCTGAACGCCGCCCTTCTGACTCTGGTAGAAATTGACGGAGCAACCCTGCTTTGGCTGCCGCCCCTACTTACAGACGAGGCATTCCGGATGAAGATTATCGGCAAGGTAACTGATAAAGTTGGGCTTTTGCCATTCTGGGAACAGTTCAATGCCCTCCGGGACAGCGAAAGAAGGCAGAACATTGAGCCTGTACTTAACAAGATTCGCCAGTTCCTATTACGCCCATGGCTTCGGAATGTCCTCGGGCAGGCAAAACCAAAGTTTGCTCTGACAGATTTGTTCGAGCAGAGAAAAATTGTTCTGGTTCCCTTGAACCGCGGCCAAATCGGAGGGGAAAGCGCAAGGCTTCTCGGCAGCCTGATTGTCGGACTGACTTGGACTCTGACTCTTTCCCGCGCCAAATTGCCACCAGAACGGCGGCACATAGTCGGAGTCTACATAGATGAGCTACAAGACTACCTCAGCTTGCCGACCGATTTATCCGACGCTTTGGCTCAGGCCCGGGGGCTGGGTGTAGCCCTGACTTTGGCCCACCAGTACCGCGACCAGCTGCCATTAGACATACGTTCTGGGATTGATGCCAACGCCAGGAACAAAATCGTCTTTGGTTTACAGGCTAAGGACGCCAAAGACATGGCGGCGATGGCACCGGAACTTAAAGCAGAGGATTTTATGGCGCTGCCGCGCTATCAGGTCTACACTTCGTTCCAGTCCGGCGGAAAGAACATCGGTTGGGTGCAGGGACGGACGCTCCCGCCATCACCGGCCCTGAGGGACGCCTCTGAGCTGAAGGCCATCAGCCAGGCCAATTACGGCGTACCAGCTGGGCAAGTGGAGGAAGACTATCTTAAGATGATTGGTCCCAGCAGCATCGCTGGTGACACGCCGGGGGACACGCCTATCGGAAGGAGGAGACGCCCATGACCAGCCGCCTATCTAACCATGACCATAATAAAGCCGCCGGAACCCCCAATGTATCGGACTTTTCCAAGTTTAAGGTGCACGATTCCTACCGTATCCCCACTACGGACGCTGCTGACCCCGGCGACGGCCCCGAGGCGAACCAACGCCTGTCACGCAAACGGCTGGAAGAACTGAGCACCCTACTGAGTCAGCGGGACAGGGACATCCTGCTCAGCGTGCAGCGCCACCGCTACCTGATGACCGGGCAGATCATGCGGCTCCATTTTACCGAGGCCGCCACCAGCTCTGCCGCCCTCCGGGCCACCAGCCGCACCCTCAAGAGGCTCCGGCAGTACCGGCTGCTCGGTACCCTGTCCCGGCGGATAGGGGGAGTGAGGGCCGGCTCCGGCTCCCTCGTCTGGCACCTTACCCACGGCGGCGAACGCCTGCTCAGGCTCCAGGACGAGCGGGCATATCCCTGCCGGAGGCAGTTCGACCCCTCCCCTTACTTTCTGGCCCACACCCTGGCGGTGGCGGAAGTTTCCATCCAGCTGCTGGAAGTGTGCCAGGGCGGGAAAATCGAGCTCACAGATCTGCAGCCTGAACCTGAATGCTGGCGCTCCTACAGCGAGCATGGGACGCATCTTTCCCTGAAGCCCGACCTCTATGCTGCTACCGTGTCCGGGGAATATGAGGACAGATACTTCTTCGAGATTGACCTTGACACGGAGTCACCCAGCAAAGTGGTAGAGAAATGCCAGCGCTACCACCAGTATTACCACAGCGGGCTGGAGCAGAAAGGGTCGGGGGTCTTCCCGCTCACCGTCTGGATCGTGCCGGATGAGGCCAGGAGGGCGCGGCTCATTGCCGCCATCCGTACCGCCTTTGACAAGCAGCCCCGGCTGTTCGCGGTCATCACTGGCGAGGAGCTGGCACACCTTGTCCGCCAGGGCGGGGACGAAAGGATGCTGTGCTGAGCCGCCGGCTCCAGGCCCTTAGCCCAGCTAAGGGAGTAGGGCGGCTGTATGTGAGGGGACGTATTGCTGCTGAATTTATTTTTGCTAAATGATTTAATCCAAAGGAGAATTATGAAACGAATGAAATCAATGCAGGAGACATGCTCCCTGTTAAATAGAATCAAAAATGTAGGCGAAACAGTCTCCGCATTCCTTTATCTGTATGGCTACGCTGAGCGTCCAGACATCATGGATTCGGAAGATAACGTGGTCAACGTGGGGATTATGTTGAGTTTCGATGCTACAGCCACACGGAGAGCTTTGCAAAAGGTCTGCGATGAGCAAAAAGAAAATGGACACCCAGAGATTGCTGCAGCAGCCTTGAAGCTTGCCCTTTGTCTTGGCGACCTGGAAAAAGAAATACTGGACAAAAATACAGAATAGGCAGAATGCTACCCTGACCATATATCCCGTATCTACTGGCCTTAGCTGTGCTAAGGGCCTGGATAACAAATTCAACTAAGGAACATGTGTATAGCCACACATAATGCCAAAAGAAAGGAGGCCAACATATGGCACACGAGACCACTATCCAGTTCTTCGACATGTTCTCCGGCATCGGCGGGTTCCGTGCCGGGCTGGAGCGGGCCGGCGGGTTCACCTGCATCGGCCACTGCGAGATTGACAGGCATGCCGAACGGGCCTACCGTGCGGCGCACAATGTAAGAGAAAGCGAGGTATTCTATGAAGACGCGACCAGAATCGACCCGGACACCATGCCTGAGTTCGGCCTGCTCTGCGCAGGGTTCCCTTGCCAGTCGTTTTCTATCGCTGGCAGAAGAAAAGGATTTGAAGATGCAAGAGGCACTCTCTTCTTTGAGGTTGCCCGGGTGGCTGCAGCGAGACGGCCTCCATATCTTCTCCTTGAGAACGTCCCGGGACTGCTTTCGCATGACAGCGGCCGGACATTCGCGGCCATCCTCGATACGCTTTGCCAGCTACACTATAGCGTCGAGGTCCAAGTGCTTGACAGCAAGGATTTTGGCGTCCCCCAGTCCAGGCGCCGGGTGTACATTATCGGATATCTTGATCCCCGATGCGCCGGAAAGATACTACCTTTCCGCAGGACAAACCCGGAGGCTCTTGAGTGCCTCCTGCCCGGGCGGCAGGACTCCAGGGTCTATGACCCATCCGGTGTCTCCCGGACGCTGCTCGCCAAAAGCGGCGGAGTTGGAGGGAGAACCGGCCTGTATGCCGTAGGTCCTGGCCGGAACGCGGGGCTTTTGGTCAAGGAGGCCACCAAAAGCGGCTACAAAGAGGCCCATCCCGGCGATTCCGTCGACCTGGGCTTTGCCAGCCAGAACACCCGTCGGGGCCGGGTCGGGAAAGACATCGCCCACACCCTCAACACGGGCGGCTCACAGGGCGTGGTCACACCGGATCTGCGCATCCGCCGGCTCATGCCCCGGGAATGCTTCCGGCTGCAGGGATTCTCAGAGACGCAGATCGACCGTCTGCTCTCGGTGGATTCCGATACCCAGGCCTATAAGCAGGCAGGGAACGCCGTCACCGTCAATGTGGTGCATGCCATAGGGCTCCGCCTCAAGGCCGCACACAGGGCCTCTGTGGCCGCGGCAGGGGCTGGAAAGGAGGCGGCATGATGGGAAGAAAGCGTGGACGGCCAGCAGCTTCGGGCCATGTGAATGTGACCCCGGAATTCCGCCCAGAGCCGGATATCGAGAAGCTGGGGCGGGCATTGATCGCTATTGCAGTCAGCATTGCTGAAGCTAAGAAAAAGGAAAGTGCAGGAGATGCCGATGCCGCACAGGCTCCTCTTAGCAGCACAAAGATAAGGACATATTCCGCTGGGAAAAAGGGGGATGGTATGACATAAGCGCCATCATTATCATCCCCCAGTGCAGGCCATCCGCCTAAAGCTGGCGCTGTCCACTCACAGCGGCGCCCATGCGGCGGACAGCCTGCCGGGGCAGCAGTCCTGTCCCTAAAAACATCAAGAGAAAGGAGGATCCAGAAAGATAAGGCCGTAACAAAGTAACCAAAAACAGACATTCGGCGGACACGGTGCGTTCATTATCCAGGGGCGCATCCGTAGATGCCCCTCAAGGATGACGGAACACGCAGAGGCAGTCCGCCAGGAAAGGAGGGGCATGCCAAATGTTGAGCAGAAGGTTCGGGGTCGAGGTGGAGTTCACCGGGATTACCCGGAGGGAGGCAGCCGATGCTGCTGCCGCCTACCTCGGCACCACAGCCGTCTATGCCGGCGGCTACTATGAGGCTTATGAGGTCCGGGCACCGGACGGGAGGATCTGGAAGTTCATGTATGACAGCAGCCTCAAATGCCAGCGCAGAGAGAACGGCAGGACCATCGAGACGAACACCAAGTTCAGCGTGGAGATGGTCACACCCATCCTGCGTTACCAGGAGGATATCAGTATCCTACAGGAAATGCTGCGGCGCCTGAGGAAAGCCGGAGGCTTTGCCAACAGGTCCTGCGGCATCCACATCCATCTGGACGGGGCGGGGCACACCGTGAGGAGCATCCGCAACTTCATCAACATCATTGCGAGCAGGAACGACCTGTTCTATAAAGCCCTGCAGATTGCACCCGAGAGGATGCGCTACTGCCAGAAGATGGACCAATGGCTGGTGGAGCGGATGAACCAGGAGAAGCCCACTACCATGAAGCAGCTTGAGGACATCTGGTATGAGAAGTATACCGGGGACCGTAACGGCCATTACCATAGGAGCCGCTAC
Organism: uncultured Acetatifactor sp.; assembly: GCF_948601915.1. Taxonomy (NCBI): domain Bacteria; kingdom Bacillati; phylum Bacillota; class Clostridia; order Lachnospirales; family Lachnospiraceae; genus Acetatifactor; species uncultured Acetatifactor sp. The sequence goes on from NZ_CAPDXS010000020.1 coordinate 41,748, forward strand.
CACTTCCTCAATCTCCACAGCTTCTTCCACGGCAACCATACCGTGGAGCTGAGGGGCTTCAATGGGACGCTCCATGCCGGGAAGGTCCGGGCATACGTGGTGTTCGCCCTAGCCCTGAACCACCAGGCGCTAACCCAGAAATCCGCCCGCTACCACAAGGTGCAGGAGGAGAATGAGCGTTTTGCGATGCGAACATATTTAAACCGTATCGGATTTATCGGTGACGAGTTCAAGAGCTGCCGGGAGCATCTTTACCAGCACCTGAGCGGCAATGCCGCCTGGCGCTACGGCTCCCGGGAGAATGTCCGCAGCCACATCGGCACGGGCAGGAACACAGACACACAGAATATAGAGAACGGAGGCAGATGAGATGGAGAAAAGGAGAGCACTACCAAAAGACCGCCTGTACATCGCCTATGGTTCGAACCTGAACCTGAGGCAGATGGCAAGGCGCTGTCCCACGGCGGAAATTGTCGGAAAGACGGTTCTTCGGAACTGGAAGCTGGTCTTTAGGGGCGTGGCCACGATCGAGCGCTGCACCGGCCATACCGTGCCGGTGCTTGTCTGGCGGCTACAGCCAAAGGATGAGCAGAGCCTCGATGCCTATGAGGGATGGCCGCACCTTTATCGCAAAGGGACCTTAAGGATTACCATGGATGGGAGACGGGTCTATGCTATGGCCTACATCATGAACGAGAACCGGCACCCTTATGGCATGCCGTCCAAAGGGTATTTCCAGACGATCCTGGATGGCTACAAAAAAGCGGGGTTCAATGAGGGCACCCTGTGGCGGGCGGCCTCGGACTCCGTGAATGGGGAGGAGAGGAATGGATGAAGTGATTAAGAAACAGATTCTAGATGTCCGGGCGACCGGAGCGGCCAACATGTTCGACATAATTACCGTCCAGTACATCGCCTACCAAAAGGGATACTATGAGCTAGTCATCTACCTGGAAGAACACCGCAAGGAATACGCGGACTTCATCCTCAGGGGTGACACTGGCTAATCCGTAGATTCTCCGCATTTTACCTGATCTTTTGACTTGCTTTTTTAGGCGGTCTGAGTGATAGATGGTGTGCGGGGAAAAGAAAGGAGAAAAATACTATGAGCACAGAATACCAGTACAACCAGACCGGAGCCGAGCGCAAGGCGCTGGTTCAGGCAATCAGCGAGTTGCTGGCCGTACCGGCGTCCTATCAGGGCGCCCCCACTTTCGCCTACACCATAGGCGGATGCAGCGTGGACAGGAACGGCGTGCTCTCCTTTACAGAGGGCATAGACCAGGAAGAAGCGGAACGGGTGGTCTCCGGCCTGCGGGAGCGGGGGTTCGTCGCAGACGATGCCTCTGGAGAGGACGCTCCTGCGGAGGAAAATGCAGCAGAAATGGCGGCAGAGGCTGATATGGAAAGTGGGGCGGATGAAACAGAGGAGGCTATTGCAGAAGATACCGCTGCAGCAGCTGAGGGCAGCCCTGCCGGGGATAATGCCCTGACAATCGAGATACCTAAAGCTGGCTTTACCGATATCGCCCTGGACAACCTACATAAGATTGTCGCCAGCAAAGCGACGCTGCTTAAGAAAGCCCTCGATACAGCCAGTCTTCCGATCATCGACACTGGAGACAGCCTAAGATTCCCCTGGTTCACTTTGAAGGGGATAGAGGGCGAAGCTGATGCCTACAGCCGCCTGGTCGCCGCCATCTGCCAGATGGCGAAGGAGCGGAAGCGTGTCACTGCCAAAGAATGCGGCACGGAGAACGACAAGTTCCATATGCGCCTATTCCTAGTCCAGCTGGGCTTTATCGGGGACGAGTACAAAGACGCCCGGAAGATACTGCTCAAGAACCTTTCCGGCAACAGCAGCTGGAAAGCTGGACATGCGCCCGTGCGGGCAGCCTCAAATACTGAGGCTGGCAGCACAGAGACCGCTCTGCCAGAAGGACCGGAGGAGGACATGACGCAACCGGAAACAGAGGAGAGTGACGCTTATGGCGGATAGGGACCCATCCCCAGCCGGGAAACCGTGGAGAGGGTGTGGAAGATATAGCCGAGCACCTTGAAATGCGGACGACTAAATGCCGCATATATAGCCAGCCTGCCATTCGGTGGGCTGGTATTCCTAAAATGTAATGGAATTATGAGTTTATTAACAAAGGGATAACAATAGCGTTAGCGTCTTGATTTTAGTGGCCAAGAGAGCTATAATCGCACAAATAGCGCGAAAGGAGGTTTTTATATATGAGTCTTCCTGGTACGGAAAACATGCAGATGAATCCCATGCAGGCACTCGCTGGGGCAATGACGCCCAAGTTTGCCGTTTCCTACCTCCGCGTTTCCACGCGCGGGCAGGCTGAACGGGGCGGCGGTGCAGATGAGGGGTTCTCAATCCCGGCACAGCGTGAGGCCAACAAGAAGAAAGCGCTCTCTATGGGCGCAATGGTGGGCAAGGAGTTCGTGGACCGCGGGGCTTCCGCCAAATCTGCCGACCGCCCGGAGCTCCAGAAGATGCTGGAGTACGTAAAAGAAAATGCCGATAGGGTAGATTATGTCATTGTACATAAGGTAGACCGTCTGGCTCGTAACCGGGGTGACGACATCGACATCATGCGCACCCTGCGGGAATGCGGGGTCCAGCTGGTCTCTGCCTCAGAGAGCATTGACGACACCCCAGCCGGGATGCTGCTCCACGGCATCATGAGCTCGATTGCTGAGTTTTACTCGCAGAACCTGGCGAATGAGGTCAAAAAGGGCTTGAACGAAAAGGTCAAGAATGGAGGCACGCCGAGCCTGGCACCATTGGGATATCTGAATATCCGGCGCGTTGATGATAAGGGCCGTGAGGAGAGGACCGTAGTGCTGGACGAACAGCGGGCACCGCTGGTCAAGCTGGCATTCGAGGAATATGCCACTGGGCAGTGGACGGTTGAGGATCTCGCCGACCATCTGGCAGCCTGTGGGCTTGCTACAAGGTCCACTCCTAAAGTACCGTCTGTGCCGATCAACAAGAAGGCACTGAATAAGATCCTCATCAATCCGTACTATAAGGGCATAGTCACTTATAATGGAGTCGAGTACGAAGGAGCGCATACGGCACTGGTGGATGCTGACATATGGCAGCAGGTGCAGGATATCCTGCTTTCCCATGTGAATGGCGAGCGCACCAGGGAGCATCCCCATTTCCTGAAAGGGAGCCTGTTCTGTAGGAACTGTGGTTCCCGGATGATTATCAATTACACAAAATCCGGGACAGGAGCCAGATATCCATACTTTGTCTGTGCAGGGCGGCATAATAAGAGGGTGGACTGTAGGCAAAGGGCAGTGCTGATCGAGGAAGTGGAACGGCAGGTGGAGAGAATATATGATAAATATTCTTTCCCGCCATATATCCGGTCGTGCCTGGAAAGCTGGCTGGATGGGAGCCTAAAGAAGGAACGTGAGAAGTATGATGCAGAGCTGGATGGCCTGCGCCGGGAAAAAGACAAGCTCGAACGTCAACGGAAGAAACTGCTCGAAGCCCATTATAATGATGCCATCCCTCTTGACCTGCTCAAATCCGAACAACAGAAGATTGCAAAGCAGCTGGCAGCCATCGACCATCAGGTAAAGGCCCATGATTTTGCATTTACCGAAATGCAGGAGAGACTAGGTGAAGCCCTGGAATTGATAGAGGACTGCGGGATGACTTACCGCCAGGCTGGAGACCATATCAAGAAGCTGCTGAACCAGACCATTTTTTCCCGATTGCTGGTTGGGGAAGATGGGCAGGTGGAGCCAGAGTTTGCGGAGCCATTCGGTATGTTGGCACAGGCAGCCGGTGTGGTCAATGCAGCACAGGAACAGGAATGCAGAAAAAGCGAAGACGGCAGCAACGAAGAAATCCGTGGCACTACAGTGCCCACGGATTTCTTCTCTACAATTTCCAACCGCTTGTCAAATTTTTTTGGCCAAAGTTGGATTATGGACTTTTTGGTGGAGCATACGGGATTCGAACCCGTGACCTCCACACTGCCAGTGTGGCGCGCTCCCAACTGCGCTAATGCCCCTCACCAGAAAAAGTATACCACATTTTCCGCAAAAAGCAAGAGAAAATTTGAAAAAATTGCATTTTGAAGGAAAGTTATAGAATTAAGATTATGTAACAACGAAATTTAGCTTGTCATGTCAAAATGCATCAGCGTGCTGCACCCGACCATATATTGACAGGGAAATACTCATATGCTATCTTTAGGACAGACGACAGCACATGCGCTTCGCGGGCCGGTTTCTAAGGGAAAGCCTGCGGCCAGGCATCCGCATGGTGCCGGGAGCGATGTCTGCACAGGAGACAGGAGGGATTTCAGGATGACAGAGGAAATGTCCATAATCGGCAGCGAAGCCTATAATGCGGCGAAAGAGATTCTGGAGGCCGCGGGACTTGAGGAGGGAGACCTGTTTGTGGTGGGCTGCTCCACCAGCGAGGTGGCGGGGGCCGGGATAGGCACGTTCTCCAGCCCGGAGCTGGCGGAGGTGGTGTTCGGCAGCATCTACCAGGCCACCCAGGAGACGGGGGTCTACCTGGCCGCCCAGTGCTGCGAGCATCTCAACCGGGCCCTGATACTCGAAAAGGAAGCGGCGGCCAGGTATGGGTACGAGATTGTCAGCGTGATTCCCCAGCCAAAGGCGGGAGGGGCTTTTGCCACGGCGGCATACAAGACCTTCGAGGAGCCGGTGGCGGTGGAGCATATCAGGGCCAGGGCGGGCATGGACATCGGTGATACCCTGATTGGGATGCACTTGAAGGACGTGGCCGTGCCTGTACGGATCCGTACCAGGGAAATCGGCGATGCCCGCGTAGTCTGCGCCCGCACCAGGCCGAAGCTGATCGGCGGCGCAAGGGCAGTATATGGGCCGGACGAAGACAGCCCTAAGGCGAATTAGAACCAGCCGGGGCTCCTGCAGCAGCTATTTTTCCGTCAGGTGCCGGAGCAGCGCCTCGCAGCCCTCGGTCACGTCCCGGTAGGTGGCATCGAAGTCGCCAGTATACCAGGGGTCGGAAATGTCGCGGTCAGAGCCCGCGAAAGACAGGAGCTTGTGGATTTTCCCCTCCGGGTCGCTGCCCAGCATCCGGCGCATGTTGCGGATATTGGCGCTGTCCATGCCGATGAGGTAGTCGTATTTGCCATAATCGGAGGGCGTAAGCTGGACGGCGCGCTTTCCCGCACAGCCTATGCCGTGCTCCGCCAGCTTGGCCTTGGCGGGCGGGTAGACGGGATTGCCTATGCCGTTCCAGATTTCCTCCGTGCTGGTGGCGGCGGAGGCGATGTGGAACTGGGCGGAAAGGCCGGCTTTTTCTACCAGGTCTTTCATGATGAACTCAGCCATGGGGCTGCGGCAGATGTTGCCGTGGCAGACAAAAAGTATCTTTGTCATATCCTGAAACCTCTTGAACGTATTGATATTCCGGGCCTTGCGGGTGTCTCGCAGCATTTTCTTCTATTCATTCTCCTGGCATATCCCGGCATAAAATAGCACAGCTTTGACCCCAAAAGTAGTAGGAACGGTAGTAAACCAAGGGGGCTTATTCCGTTTTACTACCCGCCGCTGGCGACCCGTTTCAGCTCCGCCTGCGCATCCTCAAAGCCCAGGTGGGTGTAGGTGTTCAGCGTGACGCCAATATCCGAGTGACCCATAAGGTATTGCAGCGTCTTGGGGTTCATGCCGCTCTTTGCCATGTTGGAACAGAATGTGTGCCTGCAAACGTGCGGGGTGACTTTGGGCATCTGCACCTTGTAGATGCTGTTGTATTTCTGGCAGATGTGCTTGAAGTAATGCTCCCAGTGAAGCGCCACCATCGGCTTTCCATCCTTGTCCAGATACAGAAAACCACACCTGCCATCGATCATCGGCTCGGTCTTGGGCTTTGGCCGGTTGGCAATGATACGCTGGAAGCACTGGTACACATCGTCCGTCATGGGGATTTCCCGTGTTCCGCTGGAGGTTTTCGTGTCCTCGATGATATACTCCATGTTCCGCTTGCGCTGAAGCTGGTGGTTGACACTGATTTTGCGGTTCTTCATATCCAAGTCAGCCAGCGTCAGACCTACAAACTCCGAAATGCGAAGTCCCGTCTTGAACAGGATATAAATGCCGTCGTAGTACCGGGAGAAATGCTTGTCACCCTTTACAAATTCCAGAAATGCCCGCTCCTGCTTTCGCGTGATTGCTTCCCTTGTCACACTGTCGTTGACAACAACGGTGGCAAGCTGAAACTCAAACG